>JBLNHD010000274.1:0-6860 GCA_050268825.1 Gemmatimonadota bacterium | reverse complement strand
GTTCGGGTGGAAGCGCCGCCCGTGGGACCGCTCGCTGGGCCCTACGTCTCGGCGGAGGGTGAGTCGAACCTGCGGCAGCGCCATCCCGACCCGCAGGACTTTGCCCCGCCGGGCTATACGCTCGCACATATCGGGGGAGGCTTCGGCATTCCGGTGGGCGAGCGGACGATCGGCGTGGACGTGCAGGTCCGCAATCTCTTCGATGCGACCTACACGAACTTCCTCAGCCGCTACAAGACCTGGGCCTTCGACGCCGGGCGAAACGTGATCGTCCGGGTGAGCACGGCCATCTAGCGCATCAGTGCGCCCGGCGCGTGATCGTCACCGAGTAGGGCCCGAGCACGTAGGCGCCCCGCGACTTCTGGTAGAGGCCCAGGAAGACGGGCACCGACTGGCCGGGGGCGATCCAGTACAGTGAGCCGCTGAAGGCGTCGTCCGGCGTATATGCGACGCGGCTCGGGAGCGCCCCGCCGGTGGCGCTGCCGTTCACGCGCAGCTCGAAGTCCGCGGCGGTGAGCGGCGCGGTCAGGTTCCCGCCGGCATTCGAGAAGGTGGCGTCGATCCTGACGCCGCCCTTGTTGACTTCGATGTCACGGATCGGGAACCCCGCCTCGGTTGTGGCGGTGTAGACGAAGCCATCGATGCGCGCGTTCATGCGGAGTGGCGCGCGCTCGGCAGGCTGCTCGATCGGGGCCGGGGTGAACGGCTCCTCGCCGGAACAGGCGAGGAGCCAGGGCAGGGCGAGAAGCAGGGCGCTCCTCGTGGCAGACGCAATCACGGACGCCTCCGGTTACCTCCACTCCTACACTACGGTCCGGACGCCGGTTGGCAAGTCCGCGGCGGTCACCGCCGGGGCGTCCGCTTCCATCCAGGCACCATCGGTGGCGGTGCCATGGCTTCCCGCCGGAGCAGCTCCAGCCAGGGGGCCACCGCCGCGGCAAGCCCGCGCGCCGTATCCTCGTCGCTCCCATCGAACATCCCTTCCTGGCGGGTGACCAGCATCATCGCTCCGATCACCCGCCCTGCCACGCGCAGGGCCACGATCAGGTCGGTGCGCCCCGGCTGGTCCGCGACGATCGCCGAGGACTCGCCGCGCACCACGCGGCCCAGCGGGGTCTCGCCGGTCGCGACCTGGGGGAGATCCGGCAGCGGACGCCGCTCGCCGGGCCGCAGCATCGCGACGCGGCTCGGATCGCCGAGGACGAGCGCGAACCACAGCTCATCGAAGCCGATCATCGCCGATGCCTCGGACTCGATCCGGCGCGTGGCCTCCGCCGGATCGCTGACGGTGGCGAGCGTCTCGAGCACGCGTGCCATGCGGGAAGGCAGGCTCCGCTGCGCGGCGACGTGGCCGCGCAGGACCTGCAGGTGCCCCGCCATCACGAACGCGTCCACCCGCGAGGCGACGACCGCCGCGATGCGCTCGAGCAGGGTCGCGTCCTCTTCTCCATAGCGATGGTCGTCGGCACTGGAGAGCAGGAGGCACCCGATCGCCCGGTCCGACATGGCGAGGCGCACGCCGAGGGCGGAGCGGGCGGATGGCGCATCGGCGGCCGGGGGGAAGACCAGCGGCTCGCCGGGAAGGCCGGAGAGGACGATCGGCTCCTGTCGCTCCACGAGCGAGACGAGGTCCATGCCGGCGCCAGAGACGATGAGGTCGGGATCGCCCCAGAGGGGGCCGCCGGGGTGCTCCCCGATGCGATACCACTGCTCCGCCGAGGCGCCCGGGACGAGCAGCTCGAGGCGGTCGTGTGGCAGCGGGCCGGCCAGCGCGGCCGAGAGTGCGCGGGACAGCTCGCGCGGCGTGCGGGCATTCGACGCGGCGGCCGCGGCGGCCGTCATGATCGCCGCAACCTCGGCATCGGTGCGCCGGAGCGGTCGGACACCGCCCTCGCGCCAGCGCCGTGCCAGACTGCCGAGCGACGGTGCAAGGGCATCGGCGGCGAGCTGCGCGGCCGCGCGTTCCCGCGGGCCGTGTGCGCCCGCCGCGAGGTTGGCGAACATGAGCAGTCCGACATCCGTGCCGCGATAAACCGACGTCACGCAGATGGTCGAGCGATACCCGGCGCCTTCGACGAGCTCCTCGAGCAGGGCGAGCTGGTCGCGGCTCACCGACGGCGGCTCGGGAACCACGAGCGCATCGGCGGCGAGCGCTTCAGGCGCGAGGAGCACGGCGCCGCCACTCGCGGGGTAGAGCCAGAACGCGAAGAGGTCGTGCGGGACGTCGGCAGCGAGCGCACTGGAGAGCGCCTCGTACCAGGTGACGAGGGTGAGCGGATCGGCCGGGTCCTCCCCCGCCCGGAGGAGGGGCACGAGCGGGCCCTCCCCCAGTGGTGCCATGTCGTTGGGGGATGCGGCGTTGGCGGTGGAGGGCGAGTCGCGCATCGGGCTCTGTCAATGCGCATTAGGCGTGCCGACGCAGGGCGGCCTCGTCGTAGGAGTCAACTCGTTGCCGTTCCATGACTTGCAGGGCACGAGCGGCACCGGCTGTTTCGGCGGGTAGAGCGCCGGGCCGCGAACTGCGAGCCCAGCCGCGCCAACCGCATCCGGCGCCTGCCCTAGACTGAGAGCAGGTGCGGCTAGACCTTACGGCCCATGCGACTCGTCACAGCAGCCGAGGCGGTGGCCTCCATCGCGTCGGGGAACAGGGTGTTCGTGCATTCGGTCGTGGCCGCGCCGCAGCGGCTCATCGCCGCCCTCGTGGCGCGCGCCCCCGAACTGCGCGACGTCGAGCTGGTCCACCTCCACACCGAAGGTCCGGCGCCGTACGCGGCGCCGGCCGTTGCCGGGAGCTTCCGCACGAGCGCGCTCTTCGTCGGTGCGAACGTGCGCGCCGCGGTCGCCTCGGGCGAAGCCGATTACATCCCGATCTTCCTGAGCGAGGTCCCGGCGCTCTTCCGGAGCGGGCGCATGCCGCTCGACGTGGCGCTGATCCAGGTCTCGCCGCCCGACCGGCATGGCTTCTGTTCGCTCGGCACGTCGGTGGACGTGAGCCGCGCTGCCGTGGGCGTGGCGCGGCGGGTCATCGCGGAGATCAACCCGCGCATGCCCCGCACGCACGGCGATGGCCAGCTTCACGTCGATCACATTCACGAGGCGGTCGAAGTGGAGTACGAGCTGCACGAGCGGATCCCCTCGGCGCTCACCGACGTGGAGCGCGCGATCGGCCGGCACGTCGCCGCGCTGGTCGAGGACGGGGCGACGCTGCAGCTCGGCATCGGATCGATCCCCGACGCCGTGCTCGCGGCGCTCGGCAGCCATCGCGATCTCGGCGTCCACACGGAGATGTTCTCCGACGGCGTGATCGACCTCGTCGAGCGCGGGGTCGTGAACGGCCGCTTCAAGCGCACGCATCCGGGCAAGATCGTGGGCGCCTTCATCCTGGGCAGCCGCCGGCTCTACGACTTCGTGGACGACAATCCGCAGGTGGCGATGCTCGCGGTGGATTACGTCAACGACACCACCGTCATTCGCCGGAATCCCAAGGTCACGGCGGTCAACAGCGCGATCGAGATCGACATCACGGGTCAGGTCGTGGCCGATTCGATCGGCACCCGGCAATACTCGGGCGTCGGGGGCCAGATGGACTTCATCCGCGGGGCGTCGCTCTCGCCGGGGGGAAAGCCGATCATCGCCCTCCCGTCGCGCACGAAGCGGGAGGAGTCGCGCATCGTCGCGATGGTCAAGCCCGGCGCAGGCATCGTCACGACGCGCGCGCACGTGCACTACGTCGTGACCGAGTACGGAGCGGTGTATCTCCACGGCGTCGGGCTGCGCGACCGCGCGCGGGCCCTCATCGACATCGCGCACCCGGACGACCGTGAGGCGCTGGAGCGGAGTGCGGTCGACCGGTTCGGGCGCCTTCCCCCGCGGCGCCCGGCGTGAAGCCGATCGACCAGCACCCCGCCGGCGGGCGCCGCCGCCGCCTGCACGAGATCGTCTTCGAGGCGGATACGCGCGCCGGGTGGCTCTTCGACATCGCGCTGATGGCGCTGATCGTGGCCAGCATCGTGGTCGTGATGCTGGAGAGCGTCGCCGGGATCCGCGAGCGCCACGGCGAGCTGCTCCGCGCGCTAGAGTGGGCGTTCACGATCCTCTTCAGCATCGAGTACGGCCTCCGGCTGTACAGCGTCCGCAGTCCGGTCCGCTACGCGCTGTCGCCACTCGGCGTCATCGACCTCCTCGCGATCCTGCCGACCTACCTGAGCCTCTTCGTGCCTGGGGCGCAGACGCTCCTCGTCGTGCGCGTGCTGCGGCTCCTCCGGATCTTCCGGATCTTCAAGCTCGCCGAGTACCTCCAGGAATCGTCGGTGCTCGCCAGCGCGCTCAAGGCGAGCCGCCGCAAGATCACCGTCTTCCTCCTCACGGTCATCACCATCGTGCTGATCGTGGGCACGCTGATGTACGTCGTCGAGGGGCCGCAGCACGGGTTCACGAACATCCCGGTCGGCGTGTACTGGGCGGTCGTGACGCTGACGACCGTCGGCTACGGCGATCTCTCGCCCGTGACGCCCCTCGGCCGCGTGCTCGCCGTTGGCGTGATGCTGATGGGCTACGCCATCATCGCGGTCCCGACCGGCATCGTCACGATGGAGCTGACCCGGGCGCGAGACCTGCCGATCAGCACCCAGGCGTGCCCCTCGTGCGGGGTCGGGGGACATGAGTTCGGGGCGAAGTTCTGCCGCAGGTGCGGGGCGGCGCTGTAACGGGAAGCCGGTGAGCGGGCCGCAGCCGCAGACCGGCGCCGCCCCCGCCCCATCGGGAATCCGGCGCCGAACGCCATTCGGAGGCAACCGACGTGCAGCGAGCCGCCATCCTTCTTCCCTTTCTCCTCGCGGCCTGCGGCCGCGACCGCGCAGCTCCCGAAATCACGGTCGCGACCATCGCGACCTTCGGCGATACCACGGGCGACGGCGCGATCGCCGGGACGCCCACGGTCGCCCGCGACCGGGCGGGGCGCTACTACGCCGCGGTGCCGTTCGGCGCTGCGGGCGAGCTCGTGGCGGTGTACGACGGCAGCGGCCGCTTCCTTACGCGCCTCGGGCAGATCGGCGACGGACCGGGCGAGTACCGCCAACCGAACGTCGTCACGGCCATGGGCGACTCGATGGCGATCTTCGACGCCGGCACGCGTCGCATCAGCATCGTCGGGCCAACACTCGAATGGGCTCGCAGTTTCCCGGCGCCGGGGCCGGTCATGTCGGCCGCCGGATTCAGCGACGGAACGTTCGTCGTCAACTGGCCGCTCCCGTCCGGCGACAGCGCGCGGGGTTTCTTCCAGCAATACGATCGCAGCGGACGGTTCGTCCGGTCGTACGAGGAACCTCGCGCGCCCTGTGAGGCCGAGGCCTGCCTGTGGGAAGGGACCTTCGTCTTCCGCGCCGACCCCGGCGGTGACCTCTGGGCCGCGCGCATGCTAGGCCGCCTCGAGATATCGCGGTTCGATTCCGCCGGCCGGCTCGTGAGACGCCTTGCACTCGACGCGCCCTGGTTTCCCGCGCACGACTCCCGTGGCGCCTTCCCGCGGGAGATGATGGTGGGTATCGCACCCGACGCATCGGGGCGCCTCTGGCTCTCCGGCTTCACGACCGACCCGGAGGCACCCGATACCGCGCGAGCCTCGAGGCCCGGCGACCCTCTCCGCCTCGATGGTATCCTGGAAGTGCGGGATTCCCTTACCGGCGCCGTCATCGCGACGCGCCGCTTCGATGACGACGTGCTGCTGCTTCCGCTCGGCGACGGCCTCTTCGCGCGCTTAGGGCAGAGCGACGACGGCTGGGCACTCGTCGAGATCTGGCGCGCCGAGTTGACGGAGAATGGCGCCTCGACACCGTAGTGGTTGCAGGCGCTGAGTTCCCCTGCCCGGAGCCCCGATGTCCCCCTCTGTTGCCCGGATTGCGATCGTCGTCACGCTCTTCGCCTTGGGCGCCTGCCGGTCCGCGGCCCCTGCCGCGGATGCGTCACGTCTCGATGGCGTGGCACAGCGCTACGTCGCCCTGGCACTCGGGCTCGGGCAGCACGATCCGAACTACGTGGATGCGTACTACGGCCCGGACTCGCTGAAGGCGGCCGCGGAGCGCGATTCGCTGCCGCTCGGCGCCATCCGTGCCGCCGCCGAATCGCTCCTGGCCGTGCTCGGGGATTCGGTTCCGGGGTACGCGGACTCGCTCGTCGCCCTGCGGCACCGCTACCTCCGGACCCAGCTCGGCAGCATGGTGGGGCGCGCCCGCATGCTCCAGGGCGAGCGCTTCTCCTTCGACGAGGAGGCGCGGCTGCTCTACGACGTCACGCCACCGGCGCTGCCGCCCGCACATTTCGACTCCCTGCTCGCGCGGCTCGACTCGATGCTGCCGGGAGCGGGCCCCCTCCCCGCGCGCTACCAGCGTTTCCGCGACGCCGTCGCCATTCCGCCTTCGCTGGTGGATACCGTCTTCCGTACTGCGATCGCCGCCTGCCGCGCGCGTACGCTCGAGCGGATGCCCCTCCCGGAGGGGGAGCGGTTCGATCTCGAGTACGTTACCGGCACCTCGTGGAATGCGTACAACTGGTATCAGGGGAATGCGCGGAGCCTGATCCAGGTCAACACCGACCTGCCGATCGGCATCGACCGCGCCGTGGACCTCGCCTGCCACGAGGGATATCCCGGCCATCACGTCTACAACGTGCTGCTCGAGCAGCATCTGGTGCGCGAGCGGGGGTGGGTGGAGTTCTCGGTGTATCCGCTCTTCAGTCCGCAGTCGCTCATCGCGGAAGGGAGCGCGAACTACGGGATCGAGATCGCGTTTCCCGGGGCGGAGCGGGTCGCGTTCGAGCGGAGCACGTTGTTTCCGCTGGCCGGGCTCCCAACCGATCGCGTCGAG
>JBLNHD010000273.1:0-10332 GCA_050268825.1 Gemmatimonadota bacterium | reverse complement strand
CGGGTGCCCCGTTTCCGTTCTGCCTTTCGCGCTCCGGCCACCTGCACCAGCGCCGACCGACATCGTCTGTCGCGGCGGATCGGACCTGCCTTCCCTGCGCCCGCGTGCCCAACCGGCTGCTACGACGGAATCCGCAGCCGCTGGCCGATCCGGATCTTCGAGCTCGTCGAGAGCCCGTTGGCGGAGCTGAGGGCGCTCAGCGAAACGCCGTAGCGCTTGGCCACGCCGATCAGCGTCTCGCCCGAGCGCACGGTGTGGGTCGAGCCGCGCGTAGCCACGCGCGCGCGCTCGGTGGGCGTTTCCCCGATGCGCAGGCGCTGCCCCGCCTTGATCTGCGTCGAGCGGCCCAGCCGGTTCCAGCGCTGGATCTGCGACTGGCTCACGTCATACCGGCGAGCGATGTGGGAGAGCGTCTCGCCACGCTTGACGCGATGCCAGGTGATGACGCGCTCCACGGGCTCGGACACGCTGCGAGCCACGACGGTGGACATGGCACCACCCACCGGGATCACGACACGCTGGCCGGGCTGCATGTGGCGGCTGCGCAGCCGCGGATTGGCTTCGTACAACGCGGCGAGCGAGACGCCGTAGCGCTTCGCCACGCCCGACGGGGTGTCCCCGCGAGCCACGGTGTGCTCGCGGAAGGTCACCCGCTCCCGCTCGGGCAGCTCGCTCAGGGCAAGGCTCGTGCTCTCGCCGCGACCCACCGGCACGCGCACGACGGACCGGGTTCCCGGCGGCGTGACCAGCCGGAGATACTGCGGATTGAGATCCCGGATGGCAGCCACGGTGGTATCGGCCAGCCGCGCGATGACGTCGAGGCCGGTCATGTCGGTCACGACCACGGAGTCGGCGCGGAACGGCTCGTCGGTCCGGGTGATCTCGAAGCCATAGCGCGCGGGTTCCTTGGCGATGATTGCCGCCGCGATCAGCTTCGGCACATAGTCCTTCGTCTCGCGCCGGATGAGCTGCGTGTCGTAGAGCCGGAAGAACGTCGCGTCCGAATGGAGCGAGTCCTCCGCTTCCTCATCGGGGCCGAGCGCGTTGAGCCCGCGCCCCACCCGGCCGGCGCCGGCGTTGTACGCCGCCGCCGCGAGATAGAGCGATCCGAAGCGCCGGCGCAGGTCTCGCAGGTGGCGCGCGGCGGCGGCAGTGGCCTTGACCGGGTCCCGCCGCTCGTCGATCCAGCCGTCGATGCGGAGCCCGTACGCCCGCCCGGTGGCGGGCATGAACTGCCACATGCCCACGGCGCGAGCGCGGCTCACCGCCCGATTGGAAAACCCGCTCTCGATCAGGGCGAGGTAGACGAGATCTCCGGGAAGCTCGTGCTCCGCAAGGCGCGCGCGAATCATCTCCTCGTATCGTGGAAGCCGCTCGAGCCAGATGGCCATGCGCTCGCGGCCGTTGCCGGTGAAGAAATCGAGGTAGTGCTGCACGCGATCGTGGTCATTGTACGTCTCGACGTCTATGTCCCAGGTCGTGCCGACGGGACCGGCTTCCTCGCCCGACGGAGGCAGCTCGCTCGCGAGTTCCTCGAGCGCCTCCTCGTCCGCCACCGAGTCCGCCGCAGTTTCGAGCTCGGCGGCAATCTCCGCCTCGATGGGAGAGCCCAGGCTGTCGCTCGCGGGGTTGGCGCTGCGCGAACGCTGGTCCGGCGACTGGCGGGAGGGGGTGTCGAGCGCTGCGGGAAGCGGTTCAGGGCTGGGGGCCGGTCCACTGCGACCGGCGCAGCCGGCCAGAATGGCCGCGCCCAGGATGACGGCGAGTCGGTGCATATGCTCTCCTCTCGTGGTCTGGCCGCCCGCAGGAACAAAAGCGGTGGCCGCGGCACCTGGGACTGCGTGCGGTGCCGGAGAAATCAGATGCCGATCGGCAGATGTTCGATGCGCCCGAAGGGGGGCCAGATCCGTGCCACCGAGGGGTTCGTCTCCTGCCGCTGCGAGGCGGATCGGATCCGGGGTTCGGCAGCTCTTCGGGGTTGTAGGCGGCCGCGAAATGCCGCAATTCGCAGGAAAGGATGCCTGGCTCGGCCGTCCGGTCGCGCTCGGAATTACCGCATGAAGAAGCGGTTGCCGAGGATGCGGTTGGTGGCGTGAAGCACCGAGAGCGCCGCGCCGCGGGCGAAGTCGGTATCGGTAAGATATGAGCCCACGAGCCGCTGGGCCCGCTCATCGCCCTGCACGGCGAGCGACACGATGACGACCGTCGCGTCGAAGGCGCGGACCGCCTTTACGCCGAGCAGCTCGAATTTGAGCGAGTTCTTCACAGCGTCGGTGAGGGCCACGACCGTCGCTTCGGCCGCGCAGCGCAACTCGCCGGCCTGTGAGGCAAGGCCTTCCGCTTCGCCGACGAACCGCTCCGTTTCCTGCCAGGTGAGCACCACGCGTGCGCGGCACCGCCCGTTGGCGAGGCGGTCGAGCGTGAACTCGGCGAATCTGAGCCGCTCCTGAAGCGGAGGAAGGTCGGTCATGACTCTCTCTTTGAGTGGCGCCGGGACCGCCCTTCAAAGCAAGCTTCAGGCCGTGTCGAAGCGGACCTCGAGCTGAGGCCCGTGGAGCCGTGGCATGCGCACAACATCGACCTCCAGCCTCCCTTCGCCCGCATCGTCCGCACCCAACGCCACCAGCACGACCGACCCGTCGGCCAGCTCCATCTTGAGCTGCCGCAGGTCCGACCGCATCACCGCATCCCGCACCTCGCGGCCGCGGAGCTGGGCCAGGGTGTCGGAGATCTGGCGGAGGAGCTGAATCGAGAAATGCTGTGTCACTGGAGTCATCCTAGCCCAGACGCTCCGCAAGGAGCGCGGTCAGGCTTTCATCGGGAATACGTTCCGCTTGCGCGAAGAGCTTGGCCTTCGACGGCGACTCGAGAGGATAGGGGGCCCAGAACGCGGGCCCACGCTCACCGACGGCACGAAACGAGAGGACGAGACACCAGAGAGGCGAATTGGACCTGCGCTCCGCAGCCGGCACGACGCTCCATTTCTGCTCTCCCTGCTGCAACACTCGCCATGCCATCGATACGAGATCCTCGGTTTCGGGATTGCGTAATGTGGCCCCGATCGGCCAGCGGTCAAGTAGTCAGCCGAGCAACCTCGCCGCTCGCGCGTCGGAGGCGGACTCGAGCGGCCGCAGCACCGCGCATTCGCGCCACGAATGCCGTCCGGACCCGAGCCCGCCGCGCAGCGCATCGAGCGCGCCCGGGCCCGCGGACGCGAGCGCGCGCGCTGCCGCGAAGACGGGCGCGCGCCCGCCGATGAGATAGCAGCCGCCGTCCGACGAGGGACCGATCACGTACGCGGCCTCATCGAGCCCGGCCACGGCGTGCGAGAGCGCGTCCTCCACGCCGGGCGAGAGGCGGAGCAACGCGAGCCAGCCGGCGGGAAGCGCCGCGCCGGCCACGGCAGCGGCCATGCGCGTGCCGAGCGGGCCCGAGGCCTGCGGACGGAGCTCTACGTCCTCCCCCAGCCATTGCTGGACGGCTGCGCGCGCATCAGGTGGCCGAAACCAGACGATCGGCACGATGCCCGCGGCGCCCGCGGCGGCGAGCACGCGGCGAAGCACCAGTCGCTGCAGCCGCAGCGCGTGGGGCAGTCCGATCCCGGCCGCGAGGCCGGTGGCAGGATCGGGCCGGTCGAGGAGGATGGAGAGTGCGGGTGCCACGCTCAGGCGCGCGCAAACCGCTGAAAGCGCTCGGCCATGTCGCGAGTGACGGGGCCGATCGCCCCATCGCCGATCACCCGGCCGTCCACCTGGCGGATGTACACGACCTCGGCGGCCGTGCCGCTGAAGAACGCTTCGTGCGCCGTGTAGACGTCGTAGCGGTTGAGCGGCTCCTCGCGCACGTCGTAGCCCGCCGCGCGGGCAATCTCGATGATGGCGTCGCGGGTGACCCCGCGGAGGATCCCGGCGTGGGCGGGCGGCGTCCGGATCACGCGGTGCTTCACGATGAAGAGGTTCTGACCGGACCCTTCCGCCACTGACCCGGCACTGTCGAGCATGAGCACTTCATCCGCGCCTGCTTCGATCCCCTCGAGCTTCGCCAGGATATGCGGCAGGTAGTTGAGCGACTTGACGCGCGGCGACAGCGATTCCCGGTGCGGGATGGGCGTGCTCGCCGTGACGACGCGAAGGCCGCGCTCGTAGAATTCCTGCGGCCAGAGGCGGATGGTGTCGAAGATGATGAACGTGGTGGCTCTCGAGCACTTGCGCGGATCGAAGCCGAGGTCTCCCACGCCGCGCGTCACGACGTGGCGAAGGTAGCCGTCGCTCAGGCTGGCGCGCCGGATGCCTTCGAGCGTGACCTGCTCCATCTGCGCGCGGGACAGCGGGATCTCGAGCCGGATGGCATGGGCGGAATCGTAGAGGCGCTCGAGATGTTCCTGCAGCCGGAACACGCGTCCCCCATACACGCGCATGCCCTCGAAGACGCCATCGCCGTAGAGCAGGCCATGGTCGAAGACGGAGATCCGCGCCTCGTCGGGGCCCAGCCACTGTCCATCGAGCCAGATGATCGCCACGCGGGTCTCCGGGAGAGGCGTCAGCGCGTTCCCGAGCGGGGCAGCGGCTCGGGAAGGTCGGCGACGACGTAGGCCATGACGGCAAGCGCGGCGGTGACGAGCCCCATGTCGCGCGGGTCGAGCTTGTCGATCGTGTCGGCGTCGCTGTGATGATACCAGAAGTAGCGCGACCCGTCGACGGTGGGACTCATGCCGGGCACGCCGAGCTGCATCAGCGGCCCGATATCGGCACCGCCGCCGCCCGCGCTGATCGTGCCGGCGCCGATCCGCTCCAGCAGCGTGGCGACCTCCGCCACCCGCATGCGCGCCGAGTCCGGGCCGGTGAAGCCGAAACCCGAGGGCGTGAAGACGCCATTGTCGGACTCGATGGCCAGCACGTGCCGGTCCACGGCGTCACGGTGCGCATCGCGATAGGCGGTGGCGCCGCGCAGGCCGTTTTCCTCGTTCGTCCAGAGCACCACGCGTATCGTGCGGCGTGGCGTGAGCCCCAGCTTCCGGATGAGCCGGACGGCTTCCCAGGCCACGACGCAGCCGGCCGCGTCGTCCATGGCCCCCTGCCCTGCGTCCCACGAATCGATGTGACCGCCCAGGACCACGACCTCCTCCGGCCGCTCGGAACCGCGCACCTCGGCCACGACATTGCGCGAGCGCGCATCGGGCAGCGTCCGCGCGCCCATGCGCAGGCGCACGCGCACCGAGGTCCCGCGCTCCTGGAGCCGGTGCAGCAGCATGGCATCCTCCACCGTGATGGCGGCGGCGGGAATGCGCGGTGCGGCGGAATCGTAGGTCAGCGTGCCGGTATGGGGCGTCGCGAGCGATGCGGATGCGACCGAACGGACGAGCACCGCGACCGCGCCATGGCGCGCTGCCGCCGAGGCGCCCGTGGTCCGATAGCGGACGGTTTCACCGTAGGTCGTGAACGGCGCGTCGAACACGACGATGCGGCCGCGCGCTTCCTCCTTCCGCCGCGTCAGCTCCTCGAAGCTCGACACGACGAGCACCGGGGCTTCGATGCCCTCCGGCGGCGTGCCCACGCTCATGCCGAGCCCGAGCATGCCGAGACGCTGGCGGCGCGGACTCGTCATCTCGGCCGACTCGTCCCCCCGCACCCAATGCGGGACCATGACCGGCTCGCCCCGCACGGCGTCGAGGCCGTCGCGACGCATCTCCGCGAGGATCCAGTCGATGGCCTGCTCGAGGTTGTCCGAGCCGCTCAGACGCGGGCCGAAGGTGTCGGTGAGGTGCGCCAGCCTGGCATAGGCCGCGCTGTCGCCGAGCGCCGCGTCGATCAGGCGGTCGGCATCCGCGCGGTAGGCGGCGACGCCGCTGCGCTGCTGGGCCGGGAGCGTCGCGACGGCACAGAGGAGGAGCACGGCGCAGGTCCCAGCGGGCGATCGACGCATTGCATGTCCGGATTGACGTGGAGAAACGTGAAGCGCGCCCAACACGGCGCGAACGTCAGGGCTTCGGTGCTGCCGGCGGCTCGGGCACCTCGACCTGCACCGCGCCGTTGCGCGGTGCGCGGCTCATCTGGAGGAGCGTCGCCATGGCGGTCATGGCGAGCTCGCGCGCATGGCGCAGCGCCTCCGGCCGCGGCGCCGGGCGGCCGGCCACGACACGGTGCATGAGGCTCGGGATCGCGAGCGGATTGACGAGGTCGATGCGCGCGCGGACCGAATCGCCGCGGTGGGCGTCGAACCGGATCGTCACCACCAGCTCGCGTCCCTGGGGATGCTCGCCGGAATCGCCCGGGCCGCCGAGAAGGCGGAACTGCTTCGACTCCTCGAGAAAGCGCCGCAGCGTGTCGGATACCGCCTGCTCCAGCTCGGCGAAGCGGCCGCTCTCGTTGACGGGCACGATCAGGACCGGGCGCGGGCCACTCCAGGTCCACGCCCGTGCGGTGCCCGGCGGGGCCATCGTGAAGACGCGGCCCTCGAGCCCGCGCACCTGCGCCAGCCCCTGGTCCACCTGCATGTGGGTGACGCGGAGCAGCGAGTCGATCATCACCCGGCTCACTACCTGCTCGATCGAGTCGCGGCGGGTCTCGGTGACCGGCGTCCGGCTCCGCGCGTTCTCTCGCGCGAGCCGCCGCTGCACGGCCTCCGCGATGGCCATCGAGTCCGCCCGCGTGAGCACCGCCGGCGCCGGCGCCCCGGCGGCGGTCTCGAGGGCGGCCTGCGCGCTTCCCGCCGCGCTGTCCTCGCCGACCAGCTCGATCGGGTCGAGGGTGTCCCCGAGGAGGAGTGTCGGGGCATCGAGTTCCACCTCCGCAGCGTCGCGATCCGCGAGCTGGCGATTGAGGAGCGCGCCGATCAGCACCAGCGCCGTCGCGCCGCCTGCGAGCATGCCGGCGCGGCGGACGCCGATCAGGCTTCGCCGTGCAGCCACCGGACGCGTCGGCGTGTACGCGGCGCCGGGCAGCTCCTCGAGCCGCGCAAGGAGTGCATCCGCCGTCGGGGGCCGGCGGTCGGGATCCTTGGCCAGGCAATCGCGGATGATCGCGCTCAGCTCGGGAGGAACGTCGGGTCGCTGCGATTCGATCGGCGGCGGGTCCCGCGTGAGCTGCGCCGCCATGGTCGCCGTCGGCGAGGGACCGGCGAACGGGGCCTCTCCCGTGAGCAGCTCGTAGGCGAGGAGGCCCACGGCATAGAGGTCCACGCGATGATCGGCGGCGGGATCCGCGGCGAGCTGCTCCGGTGCCATGTAGGCGGGGGTGCCGATGGCGAGGCCCGACGTCGTGGCACCGGCGGCCGGAAGCGCGGCACTCAGCGCCTTGGCCACGCCGAAATCGGTGACGAGGGCATGGCTCCGCTGCGTGAGCACGTTGCCCGGCTTGATGTCGCGATGCACGACGCCATGCGCATGCGCGTAGGCGAGCGCGTCCACGATGTCCGTCAGGATGCGGACGACGTCCTTGACCGGCAGCCGCCCGCGCTCCTCGAGCCGCACCCGGAGCGACTCGCCGCTCACGAAGGGCATCGTGTAGTAGAGGAGATCCCCGTCCTCGCCGGCCGTAAGCAGCGGGACGATGTGCGGGTGCTGGAGCTGCGCGGCGAGGTGGATCTCTCGCCGGAACCGCTCGCGATTGACGCCCGCGGCGAGCTCGGGTGGCAGCACCTTCACCACGACGGACCGGCCCAGTGCCTTCTCGGTGGCCAGGTAGACGTGGCTCATGCCGCCGCCGGTGAGCTCCCGCTCGATCCGGTAGGCCGGGGTGAGCGCCGCCTCGAGCCGCTGGAAGAAGGGATCCATCCGCTAAATGTGCCGCCTGCGGGACGCCGCAACAAGCTCGGTCAGAAGGACGCGCCGAGCAGGAAAAGGAAGGCGAGCGTGCTGGCCCGCCCGTCTGGGTGAAGGATGACGCGGCGGCCCGTAAGGTTGCGCGCGGCGAACTGGCCGCGCAGCCTGCCATCCAGGAAGGTCTTCCAGGCGCCCACCGAGAGCGTAGCCGCCGCCGGCTGGATCGCCCGCGCCTTGGCGGGTGCGGCGCCGACCGCAGCATGATCGGGCCACTCCCGCGCGGACTCGACCTCGATCTCGGTACGAAGGCCGAAGCCCGCCACCGGCCGCCAGCTGATGCTCGCGACCGCCCGCAACTGCGGAACCGGAGCGGCCACCCGCCGGAACAGCGAGTCGCCGAACGGCTTTGCGACGTCGATGTGCGCAGTTGTCTCGAGCCTCCGGGAAACCGCGTGCCGGATCCTCAGCCGGCCACCGGCCGTCCGGCCCGCCGCCTCCCGCACGCGCACCGGTCCGCGCCAGGCACGATAGGCCGGATCCCAGTCCAGCTCGCGCTCGAGGGTAAGCGCGCCATCGTAGGCGCGCACGTATGCCGCGGCATCGACATCCATCCGACCATGGGAAGGCCCGTTCCACCCCAGTTCCGCTTCCGCGAGCCACGCCGCGTGGTCGGGTGGAGGAAGCTCTGCCGGGATCCCCGCCCTCGCCAGCCAGGGCTCGCCGAGCGCGGCGAGCTCGATCTGGCCTGCGGACTGCATCGCGCGCATGCGCCCGGCGCTCAGGCGGAGGCTCAGCTGCCCCTTGCCCGTCGCGAGCGCGCTGGCGACGACGACGCCACCCTCGATGCCCTCGCCCCGCCCCGAAAGCGCAACCGCCACCTCTTGGCGCAGGATGCCGCCCGGGCGCATCGAAAGCGTGCCGAAGATGCCGAGCCCGGTGTGGCCCCCGAGATGGTCGCGCATGCTGCCCAGCCCCGAGCGATGCACCAGCGACATCCCGATCCGGTACGCGCCGCCCGCGGGCATGGCCTCGAGGCTTCCCCGGAAGACACGCCAGTCGTATTCGAATCGTGGCGCCGTCGCCGTCGGATCCGACGCGATCTGCGAACGGTCGAGACCGGCGCGATAGCCGAGCTCGAACCCGGATCCGGTCAGCGCTCCTGAGGCGCTCAGGTGCGTCATGTCGGTCCGGACGGGAACCTCGATCCCGGCAAGCTCGAGACGATGCCGGTCGTCGAGACGGCTCATGCCGGCAAGGATATGGTGGTGACTGCGCCCATCGGCGAACCCGAGTCGCAGCGACGGCGCCATGCGCTCGATTCTCGGCGTGAGCGGCGACGCTGCATCCATGCGCGGCAGGATGAGCGGATCGGTCGGAAGATGCACGCTCGCCGCGTACGAGGCGGCCCCGTACCAGCCGCCGCGACGAAAGCCGGCTTCCACGGCGGATTCGTGCCCGTACCGGTCCCGGTTCGACCGCCCGCCGGGAAGGAAGGTGAACGGGCCGGGGTCACCCGTCTCCGACCCGAAGCCGAGGCGAGCGCGCGCGAAGGCGCGCTCCGGCCGGTGGGTATGGATGTGGATCGAGCCCGCCGGGGCGAAGGTGCCTGCGACCACTGCGGGTGCGGCGTCGAACACGATCGAGTCGATCGCGGCCAGATCGAGCGGCAGCCGCTCGAGCGACGCGGTGCCGAGGGCGCCGAGCTCCATCTCGCGCCCATCCACGAGGAGGACCCATGTGTCCTCGACTGGCGGTGCGAGGCCTCGTGGTGCGGCCCGCCACGTGAAGTCATCGACGGTCGAAACGTGCCAGGAGGGCGCGAGGCGCACGACTTCGCCCAGGCGGAGGAGTCCGGCCTCCTCGATCATCTCGCGCGACACGACCTCCCGGCCGGCGCCCGCCGCCTGAGCGCGCGCGGGCCGCGACCCGGCGGCCAGGACCGCGAGCGCCGCGGTCAGTCGAAGAAGTCGCGAAGCCATTCCGGGGTGACGAAAGACCGGCGCAGTCCGGCCGTCACGGTGAGCTGCCGCATGCGGGGTGCAGTGAACACGACGCGTCCGCCGGCTCCTGCGATCAGGCTCCACCCGCGCCCGACGCCGAAGCCGAGGTCACCGACAAGTTCGGTGGCCACCTCGTTCTCGCTCCGCGCATAGTCGGGAATGGCCGGGTCGTCGAACTGCAGGTCGTACACGCCGAGGCGGATTCCCGTGCGCCACGTGAGCCCGTCGAGTGCGCGGGCGCCGAGGCCCCAGCCGATGAAGAGGAAGCGAGCGCGAAAGCCCGGTACCCCTGCCTCGCGCGAATCGAATGACGATTGGGACGCGCCGAGTTCGACGGTGCCTTCGTAGAAGGGAAACACCGCGCGCAACTCGAGGCCGGGGCCCGCGTCCCAGGGGTCGAGGTTGCGGCTCAGCGCCGCATGAGCCGTTGCCGAAGCGGAAACACCGATGGACCCGAATGCGGGTATCACATCGGGCGCACCCTGGGCTTCGAGCCCGCGAGGCGCCAGCACGAGGGCGACGAGGAGGGAAATCGGGCGGCGCGGCGGCATACGGCAAGATACCGCGCCCCAC
>JBLNHD010000272.1:0-5601 GCA_050268825.1 Gemmatimonadota bacterium | reverse complement strand
AGCAGCGTCAGGCGGACTTCGTGGCCGTGATCGGGCACGAGCTCCGGACGCCGCTCACGAGCATCAAAGGCTTCGTGGGCGACATGGCGCGGTGGAACCGGGCACTGCACACCGGCCGCATCGTGTCGGCCGAGTCGTACCGCATGATGACGACACCCGAAGGCGCCGCCGCGAAACCCGGGAGCCGGTACGGCTACGGTCTCTCGCGCGAGACGATGGGCGAGCTCGACGTGATCGAGCACGGGGGCGGCATCCATGGATTCATCAGTGCCAACGCCTGGGTGCCGAGCGCCGAGCTTTCGATCACCGTGCTGACCAACTCGGGCTCCGCCCGCGCGGACGACCTGCTGCGGCAGGTGGCTCGCGCCGTCATGGGCCTGCCGCTCGCGCAGCCGCCGCGCGAGGTGCCGCTGGCGGCCGCGGATCGCGCGCGGTACCTCGGAGTCTACACCCTGCCCCTTCCGCCGGGACCGCGGGAGTTCACCGTTGCCGAGGGCGCGGACGGGATCACCGGACAGCTCCAGGGTCAGGGGCCCATTCCGCTGCTGCACTACGGGAATCACACCTTCGGTGCGAGCTTCGATCCGTCGGTGCGGCTCGTCTTCACCGTCGAGGGCAATCGCGCGATGAAGCTGGCGCTGGTGCAGGGAGGCCAGCGGGTCGAAGGCCCCCGGAAATAGCCGGGAGCGCGCGCGTGGAGCACTTCCCGCTCGTCCGCCGGGACGCCGCGCAGCGCGACCAGCCGCTCGTCGGATGGCGCGCCAATGTCGGCGACCACGTGGCGCTGGACCTTGCTCCGCCGGCGGATGCCGCCGGCAGCACGCTCCTCGTGCTCTGCTGGAACGCGTGGATCGGACGGGGAGACATTGCCCGCGTGGTGCGCCGGATCCGCGAGGGTGCCCATGAAGCCGCCGGGTTTCCCGCCGGCGCACCGTTCGTGGCGCTGATCCAGGAAGCATACCGCTCGGGCGACTCGATTCCCGAGCGCTCCAACGGCCTCATGGCGCGGGATTTCTCGCGACGCGGCGGGCATGAGCACGAGATCGTCGCCGTGGCGCGGCAGATCGGGCTCAACCTCCGGTACGCGCCCTCCATGCGGAACGGCCTCGCGCGGAGCGACCGGGGCAACGCCATCCTCTCGTCGCTCCCGCTCGCCGAGGCCGTGGCCACCGAGCTTCCGTTCTCGATGCAGCGGCGCGTGGCGGTCTCCGCCTCGGTGACGGTGGGCGGGGCGCGTCTCCGCCTGCACTGCGCCCACCTCGACCCACGCGGCGGCAGCGCCCTCGACCTGCTCGGTTTTGCCGGGCGGCTCCGGCAGGCGCACGAGCTGATCCGCATGGTGCACGCCGATCCCGGCGCTGCTCACCTCATCGGCGCCGACCTCAACCTCGCGCGGCAGCGAGCCGAGCCGGCGTTCCGCGCCCTTCGCGAGGCGGGCTTCGTGACCGGTGTGCCGGAGCGTCCGCTCGGCTGGACGCACACCTATCACCGGCTGCCACGCCTCCTGCTCGACTGGATCCTCCTGGCCGCGCCTTCCGGCATCGAGCGGTTCGAGGTTCGCCGCCTCGACGAGAATCCGCGCGATGCCGGGCCGTACGTGTACGGGTCCGATCACCATCCGCTGCTCGCACGCATCGACTTGAGGAGCTGACCGTGGAGACTTTCGTGGACGGCCTGCCCGTGCTCCCCTGGTGGGGCTGGACGCTGCTCGCGCTCGGTGCGCTGGCCGTGGTCATGGTGACCTCGGCGCTCTTCCTCCCGGATTTTCACGAGCCCGACTTCCTCGTCGGCGCCGATCCCGACGCCGAGTCGCCCGAGTTCATCGACCTCCTCGTGAGCGCGCTCAACGTCCCGATCCTGCGCGGGAGCAGCGCGCGCATCCTCCAGAACGGCGACGCCTTCTTCCCCGCGATGCTCGACGCCATCCGCAACGCGCGGGAAACGGTCAACTTCCAGTGCTATATCTGGGAGTCCGGTGAGATCAGCGACCAGTTCATCGAGGCCTTCACCGGCGCCGCGCGCCGCGGCGTCGAGGTGCGCATCCTCATCGACGCCTTCGGGGCCATCAAGTTCAAGGGGCGGGACCGCGAGCGGCTGCGCGAGGCGGGCGTCAAGCTCGAGTTCTTCCGGCCGATCCGCTGGTACAACATGGTGCGGGTCTTCCGGCGCTCCCACCAGCGCGCCATCACCATCGACGGCACCATCGGCTTCACCGGCGGCGCCGCCGTGGCTGACAAGTGGGCCGGAAACGCGGACAAGCCCGAGCACTGGCGCGACAGCATGACGATGGTCACCGGCGCGCTCGTGAGCGGCGTGCAGACGGCCTTCGGCAACGACTGGGTGTACTGCTGCGGAGAGATCCTCGCCGGGCCGCGCTTCTTTCCCCAGCCGCCCACGGGGCCCGACGAAACGGGCGGCTCGCCTCCCCTGGGCTTTGCCGTGGTGAGCTCGCCGAGCGATGCCGAGCAACCGATCCGCATCTGCCACTGGCTCGGCTTCCGCGCGGCGAGGAAACGCCTGTACATCTCCAACTCCTATTTCATCCCCGACAAGCGGCTGCGCAAGGTCGTGATGGAACGCTCGCGCGCCGGTGTGGATGTGCGCATCCTCGTGCCCGGCAGCAAGACCGACGCCAAGCCCGTTCGCCTGGCGGGACAGACGCACTACGAGGAGCTGATGGCCGCCGGCGTCCGCATCTACGAGTATCAGCCGACGATGATGCATGCCAAGGTGGTGGTGGTGGACGGCATCTGGTCGGTCGTCGGCTCGGCCAACATGGACGAGCGGAGCATGGAGCTCAACGAGGAGAACGTGCTGGCCATCCGGGACGCGGGGCTCGCCGCCGAGATCGAGCGCGGCCTGCTGGAGGATTTCGAGCAGTCGAAGGAATTCGACCTGGAGCGATGGCGGCGGCGTCCACGGTACCGCTGGCTGCTCGAGCGCATCTCCCGCGCAGCGATCGAGCAGTACTGAGGCTCAGGGCCGGACGTGCATGCCGAACAGCCGCTCGACGGCCTGGGCGGGGTCGTCGCAGAGGCCTTCGTGAATGGGAGAGCTCTGCAGCACGTCCGACCGCGGCGCGGTGAGCCAGTGGAACCGCTCGGAGCTCGGCGCCAGCGCCACCGGCCCCGCGGATGGGTCCCCGGCCGCGACGGCCTCGTAGCTCCGCAGGTAGCGGGCGAGCAGCTCGGCATCGACGTCGGGAAGCCGCGCGCGGAGGAGCGCCGGATCGGTGAGCGCCTTGAGCGCCAGGAATTCCCGCGTGCGCGCATGGAGCACCACGCCCACCGGCTCGTACCGGCCAAGGTGCACGTGCGGCACCGCGTGAATGACGGCAAAATCGTAGAGGATCGGCTCGATGCGGCTCATCGGCGGGCTCCCAGCGGACGCGGCGGCTCCCGCAAGGCGCGGGCTCGCGCCTCGATCGCTTCCGCGATGAATCGCCTCGGCGGCTGGAGGCGGCGCACCAGGTAGCTCACGTATCGCTCGCGCGCTGCGTCGGGTGGCGTCGCGGGATCGCCGGCGGCGAGCAGCTCGGCCGGAACTTCCGATACGATCTCCCGCAGCACCGGCGCCGCGAGCCGGGCCGTGGCGATCGCGTCGAAAGCATCGAGATCCTCGCTCCGGGTAAGCAGCACGTGGTCCCGGATGAGGGGAAAGGGCGTGCCGATCCGTTCCGCGTCCACGCTTGCCCAGTCGTGATGCGCGTAGAGCGCTGCGCCGTGATCGATGAGCCAGGGCGTCCGCTGCCAGATGAGCAGGTTCGGGTTGCGGTGCGTACGGTCGGGATTGGTCACATAGGCGTCGAGCCAGACGAGGCGCGTCGCGAGCTCCGCGGTGACGAATTCGCCGGCCGCCCGGACGTCGAAGTTGAAGGCGCCGTCGAGGTACCGAAGGCCGATGTTGACGCCGTGACTCTGCCGCAGGAGATCCTGGATCTCCGGATCCGGCTCGCTGCGGCCGAAGGGAGGCGGAACGTGCACGATCGCAAGCTCGGGCACCGGCAGCTCCAGCACCCGCGCGATCTGCCCCACGAGCAGTTCCGCCACGAGCGCCTTGGCCCCCTGCCCTGCGCCGCGAAACTTGACGACGAAGAGCCCGCCGTCGGTGTCCACGACCGCCGGCAGCGACCCGCCTTCACGCAGCGGCTGGACATAGCGCGTGGCGGACACGCTCGGAAGGCGCGTCACGAGTCCGGATTCGGGAGACATGGTGATCTGGAAGATATCCCCATCGGCACGGCAGGCTTCAAACGGATACTCATGTCGGGGAATCGAACCGGCATGCCCCGTCCGGAGATTCCGATGCGCACGCTCCCGATCCTGACCGTCATAACGCTCATGTCGCTCGGCCCCCGGCCGGCGGAGGGGCAGCTCCTGCGCCGGGGCGTCCCGGTCGAGGTGGGCGCCGGATCCGGCGAGTTGATCCTGGTGGACCTCGATGCCGATGGGCACCTCGACCTCGTCTCGAAGCACCTGCTGACCGATCGCATTGTCGTCCACCGCGGCCGGGGCAACGGCACCTTCGAGGTACGGCACCAGTCGCTGGTGGCGCCCGGCGGGGCGGGCGCCATCGCGCTCGGAGACGCCGATGGGGATGGACTGCTCGACCTCGCCATCGCGCGGCGGGACAGCGTGGCGGAATCGGTGGTCGTCGTGCGTCGTGCCGCATCCGGCTTCGTCGATCCGGCTGGCGCTCGGGCCGTGCGATCCCACGCGGCGCAGGAGACGTGGAAACCGATCATCGAGTTCGCAGACGTCAACGGTGATGGCGCGCTCGACATCGTCGTCGGCAACGGCCGCCGCTCGAGCCTCGAGGTGCTGCTCGGAGACGGACGCGGCAATTTCGTGTTCGGCCGCTCGATCCCGCTCGCCACGCGCGACGAGCGTCACGAATTCGATCTCGGCGATGTGGACGGTGACGGCGATCTCGACATCGTGGACGCCGGCGGGATCGAATCCGGATCGGCCGGGTATCTTCGGGTCTACGCCGGCGATGGACGCGGCCGCTTCGTGGCGCCGGGACGCCGCATGGCGGTCCAGATTCCCCCCGCACCCCGCGGCACGCTGCTCACCGACCTGGATGGCGATGGCGACCTCGACGTGGCACTCGGACATCCCGATTCGCTCGTGAGCGTCCTGCTCAACGACGGAGCCGCCGGTTTCACGCCGAGCGCCGGCTCGCCGTTCCGCGTGGCCGGTCCGGCCTACGGCCTGGCGGCGGCCGACCTGAACGGCGACGGCCGCACCGACCTCGCCGCAGCCACGGCCGGAAGCGTCACGGTTCTCGTGGGGTCCGCCAGGGGCTTCGAACCAGCGCCCGGCTCGCCATACCGGGCAGGTCCGGGGGCCTACCGTATCGTTGCGGGCGACATCGACCAAGACGGCCGCCCCGACCTGCTCGCCTCCAGCTTCGAGGGCACAGCCGCCACCGTACTTCTGGCGCCCCGGAGGCGGCCCTGACGCCGCGGGACACGATCGTAGAAACCCCGCGCCTCCGGCTCCGGCGCCTCGACGAGGACGATGCGGCCTTCATGCTCGCGCTTCTCAACGACGCGGCGTTTCTCCGCTACATCGGCGATCGCAACGTGCGGACCAAGGA
>JBLNHD010000271.1:0-6780 GCA_050268825.1 Gemmatimonadota bacterium | reverse complement strand
GACGATCTCGGCGCCGCCGTTCCGCGTGCGGTCGACGATCGGGCGCAGCTTCTCCGCCGGCAGGAGCTGCGTCACCGGAATCCCCGACACCGTGGTATAGGAGATGAGCTGGACCATCGTGTCCCCGTGGCCGCCCAGGACCATGGCCTGAATGTCCTCCACGGACACGTCCATCGCCTCGGCGAGGAACATCCGGTAGCGCGCGGTGTCCAGGACCCCAGCCATGCCGATGACGCGCTCCCGCGGGAACTTCGAGGCCTTCATCGCGACATAGCACATCACGTCGAGCGGATTCGAGACGACGATGATGATCGACTTCGGCGCGACGCGCGCGATATTCTCCGCCACGGATTTCACGATGCCGGCGTTGGTGCGGACCAGGTCGTCCCGGCTCATCCCCGGCTTGCGGGCGATCCCGGCGGTCACGACGAAGACCTCGGCATCCTTCGCCTCGTCGTACCCCTGCGAGCCGCGGACGCGGGCGTCGAAGCCTTCGATCGGGCCGCTCTGCCACTGGTCGAGCGCCTTGCCCTGCGGAATCCCCTCGGCGACGTCGATCATGATCACCTCGCGGGCGAGGTGCCTCTCGGCGAGCCGTTGCGCCGCCGTGGCGCCCACATTGCCTGCTCCGACCACCGCGACCTTGTTCAGCATGTCTGCCAGCGCATCCTGGAAAAGAGAGTGAGGGGGTTGCCCGACCGCGCGGGCACGGCGCCGAAAACTACACGGAAACGCGGTCCCGTGCCTCGTAGAGAACGATGCTCACTGCATTCGCGAGATTGAGGCTGCGAACGTCGCCCTCCATGGGAATCCGGAAGCACCGGTCCGGATGCTTTTCGAGGATTCTCGCCGGCATCCCCTCGGTCTCGCTGCCGAATACGAGCACGCTGTTCTGCCGGAATGGGGCCTCGCGGTAATCCCGCGTGGCGTTGGCGGAAAAGTAGAGGCAGCGGTCCCGCGAGATCGCATCCCGGAACGCGAACCAGTCGGGGTGGACCCAGAGGTCCACCTTGTCCCAGTAGTCGAGCCCCGCCCGCCGGACCTCCCGGTCGGCGATCGAGAAGCCGAGCGGCTCGATGAGGTGGAGCGGCGTGTCGGTGGCCGCGCAGAGGCGTGCGATGTTGCCCGTGTTCGGAGGGATCTGCGGCTGGATCAGCGCGACGTGGAGTGCCATTCACCCGCCCCGGGTGTGCATTTCGCGCCGCGGATCGGCGCGCAGGCCTTCGATCGCATACAGGGCGCCGCGCTCGGGAAGGCTCGCGCGCAGTTCCGCTCCCCGGTCCGCACGGGTCCTCCAGATGGTGCGGATCCGATCCGCGATCTCCCCATCGGAGTTCCCGCCGCGGAGCAGCACCCGGAGGTCCACGCCTTCGGCCCCATACAGGCAGAGAAACCACGTACCGTCGGCCGTGATGCGGCTCCGGTCGCAGGTGCGGCAGAAGGGCGCCGTGGTCGACGCGATGATGCCGAACGTGGTGCCGTCGGCAAGACGGAAACGCTCGGCCGGCGCGCGCGAGTCCGGCTCAGGCACCGCCTCGACCGGGCCGTGCTCGCGCCCGATGCGCGCGAGGAGCTCGGCGCGCGACACCACCTTGTCCGCCGCCCATCCCGTGGCCCCGCCGACGTCCATGTACTCGATGAAGCGCAGCTCGGCCGAGTGCCGGCGGCCGAAGGCGAGCAGCTCGCCGATTTCGTCGTCGTTCACGCCGCGCATGACGACGGTATTCAGCTTCGTTCCCCGGAAGCCGGCCGCAGCTGCCGCCTCGACGCCGGCAAGGACGTCCGCATGCTTCGCGCTGCGCGTCAGGGTGCGGAACCGGCCGGGATCCAGCGTATCGAGGCTGATCGTAACGCGGCCAAGCCCGGCGCGCCGGAGCGCTTCGGCGTCCCTCGCGAGGAGGAGGCCGTTGGTGGTGAGCGCGATGTCCGTGACGCGCGGCAGCGCAGCAAGGCGGGAGACGAGATCGGGCAACTCGTTGCGGAGGAGCGGCTCGCCGCCGGTGAGCCGCACCCGGCCCGCACCGAGCGATGCGAAGATGGCCGCGAGGCGCGCCAGCTCCTCGAACGAAAGGATCGAGGCGCGCGGGAGCCAGGTGTACTCCTCCTCCGGCATGCAATACGCACAGCGGAGGTTGCAGCGGTCGGTGACCGAAAGCCGCAGGCTCCCGAGCGGCCGCGCCAGCTGATCGAAGACCGCGGTCACCGTCCCTCGCCCGGCACTGTCGGTGCGGCCGCAGGCGTCACTCCGCCGGCCGCCGTGGGGTCAACCCAGGCAACGCTCCCGTCGCGATAGTGCTCCTGCTTCCAGATGGGCACGCGCCGCTTCACTTCGTCGATGACCCAGCGGCAGGCGTCGAACGCTTCGCCGCGGTGATCGGCGGCCACGGCCACGACGACCGCGACGTCGCCGATGCCGAGCTCGCCGGTGCGATGCCGGAGGCCGATCGTGACGGGCCAGCGTGCTTCCGCCTCGCGGATGATCGCCTCGCATTCCGCTTCGGCCATCGGCACGTAAGCCGAATACATGAGACGCTCGACGGGGCGGCCGCCGTGATGGTCCCGTACGTGGCCCGCGAACGTCACGATGGCCCCGCGACGGTCCTTTCGCACCCCGTCCGCGAGCATGGCGGCGTCGATCGCCGCGCCGGTCAGGAACGCCATCTCACCCTCCGGCCAGCGGCGGCAGCAACGCCACCTCGTCGCCGGGGGCCACCGGATCCGAGAGCGTTGCCTGGCGCAGGTTTACGGCACAGAGCATCGTCGGGGGCAGGCGGCTTCCGCCGGGCAGCGCGCGCACCCGGTCCAGCACATCGCGCACGCTGAGCGTGGCTGGCACGGCCAGCTCGACGCTCTCGGTGCCGAGGATCTCGGCATAGCGGGCAAAGAGGAGGACGCGGATCGGTGCGGTCATCAGGTGGGAACATAAGCGCGGGGCCGCATGGTGTGTGCGGCCCCGCGTTCTCCCTGCGATCAGAGACCCGACGCTTCGGCCGACTCGGGCGCGTCCTCGTCGGCGACGAGGGCGCGTAACTCCTTGCTCGGCTTGAACACCGGGACCGGCCTTGCAGCGACTTCCACGGGATCTCCCGTGCGCGGATTGCGCGCCATGCGCGTCTTCCGCCGCCGGATCTTGAAGGTTCCGAAGCCGCGGATCTCGATGTTGTGCTGGTCGCGGAGCGCATCCTTGATGGCGTCGAGAAACGCATCGACGACCCGCGCGCAGTCCTTCTTCGAGATCATGGGCCCGGCGGTGCGTGCGATCGAGGCAGTCACCGTTTCTACGAGATCGGCTTTGGTCATGCATCCCCCAGAAGGGTCACAGACGAAGGGCGCCGGTGAGGCGTTCTACGGGCCGATTCTACGGGCTTAAGTGTTGCGTGTCAAGGGGTTGGGCGGTTTTCCCGGCCTGCGGGCGTCAGGGCGGCTCCCCGTCGCTGCCGGACGGAGCGCAGGAACTCGGCAAAATGGGGGTAGGCGTCGTGCGGTCCCGGCGCCGCTTCAGGGTGATACTGAACCGCAAAGACCGGCAGCGTCCGGTGCCGGATGCCTTCCACGCTGCCGTCATTGAGGTTGAGGTGCGTCACCTCAAGTTCTGGTGCACCTGGCACGCCCGACGCGTCTCCCACCACCGAGAAGCCGTGGTTCTGGGTCGTGATCAGGACGTGGCCCGAGCGGAGGTCGCGAACGGGGTGATTCCCGCCCCGATGCCCATACGGCATCTTCGCGGTCTGGCCGCCGTAGGCCAGGCCGAGCAGCTGATGGCCAAGGCAGATCCCGAAGGTGGGAACGCCCGCGTCCGCGAGCGCGCGGATATTCGGCAGCGCGTAGTCCACGGCGGCCGGGTCTCCCGGCCCGTTCGACAGGAAGAGCCCGTCGGGATCCAGGCGGGCAACCTCCTCCGCCGGCGTCTCCGCAGGCACGACGGTGACCCGGCAGCCGGTCTGCACCAGCATCGACACGATGTTCCGCTTCATGCCGAAGTCGTAGGCCACGACGTGCGGGCCTTCTCCCTCCGTATAGGGAGTGTCGATCGTGGCGCGGGAGGCGAGATCGAGCCCGTCCATGGAGGGCGAGGCCTTGAGCCGGGCGATCAGCTCGGCCGATGGCTCGGTGCCGGAGGCGATCACGCCGCGCATGGCGCCCCGCTCGCGGATGTGACGCGTCAACCGCCGCGTATCCACCCCTTCGATGATCGGAATACCGGACTCGCCAAGCCACTCGGACAGCGATTTCGTGCTTCGCCAGTTCGAGGGCGCGCGGCTCAGCTCCCGCACCACGATCCCGCTCACCTGCGGCGCGCCCGACTCCATGTCCTCCGGAGAGACGCCGTAATTGCCGATCATCGGCGCCGTCATGACGACGATCTGGCCGAGATAGCTCGGATCGGTGAAGGTCTCCTGATACCCGGTGAGGTTGGTGGTGAAGACGACTTCACCGAAGGCGGGCTCGACCTGCTGCGGGGTGGTGCCGGCGTACCAGGTGCCGTCCTCCAGCAATACGAAAGCGGGGCGGTCGGTAGTCCGCCCGCCCCGCTCCGTTCCTTCGCTCACTGGCCGCTCTCTCCGGGCGAAGCCGGCTGCGTCGGCGCCGGCTGCGCCGCGTCCGTGGCGGGCGGAGTGCTCTGCAACGGGAGGTTGGCCGGAGCCGGCGCCGGTGCGACGGGGGTGGTGCCCTGCCGCAGCCGCTCCTGCAGCTCGCTGCGCCCGCCAACGCCTCGGTTGGCCGACACGACCGACAGCACGAGCGAGAGCGCCAGGAAGATGCCGCCGCACCACCAGCTCATGCGCGTGAGCAGCGTGACCGCCTGCCGGCCGCCCATGACGGTGTCGGTGGCGCCGCTCCCGCCGAGTGACGCGAGCCCGCCCCCCTGCCCCGCCTGGAGGAGGATGACGGCCGCAAGGATCAGCGCATCGAGGATCAGCAGGACCAGAATGAAATAGAACATCGGCTCGCTCGCCTGGGACCGGGTGCTGGACAGCCGGGAAATCTATGCGGGAGGGGCACTTGAATCAACCTGCCGTCAATCCCGCCTCTCAGGCCCCGATCCCGACCAGCTCCGCCCAGCCATCCGCCTCGAGGCTCGCCCCGCCGACCAGGACGCCGTCGATTTCGTCCTCCGCCAGGAGCGAGAGCGCATTCCCGAGATTCACGCTGCCGCCGTACAGGACCGAGACACGGCCCGTGCTGCCGAGCCCCGCGAGCTCGGCGCGGATCATGGCGTGAACCGACGCCGCATCCCGCGGCGTGGCGTTGCGACCGGTTCCGATGGCCCACACCGGTTCATAGGCAATGGCGATCCGGCCCAGATGCTCCGCATCGAGGCCCTCGAGCGCTGCGCGCAGCTGGCGGCGCACCACGTCGTCCGTGCGCCCGGCTTCGCGCTCTTCGAGCTTTTCGCCCACGCAGAGCATCGGCGAGAGGCCGCCCTCGAGAAGTGCCCGGACCTTGCGGCGCGTCTCCTCGTCCGACTCTCCGAACACATGGCGCCGCTCGGAGTGGCCCACCAGCGCCCCGCGCGCACCGGCCTCGCGGATGATCGGGATGGACTGCTCGCCGGTAAAGGCGCCCTTCGGCTCCCAGTAGATATTCTGGGCGCCCGGCTTCACGTCCGGGCGCGTGCGAGCCGCCTCCGCCACCGCCGTCAGGCTCGCGGCAGGTGGAAAGATCCAGAGCTCGCGCCCGTCCCGAGGCGGCACCAGCTCGAGGAAACGCTCGACGAAAGCCCGGGCCGCCCGGGGCCCGTGATGCATCTTCCAGTTGGCCGCAAACGTGAGCCGCCGCGTCATCGGTTCGCGATCACGCGTCGTCGAGTGCCGCGACACCCGGGAGCGGCTTCCCCTCGAGGAATTCGAGCGACGCCCCGCCTCCGGTGGACACGTGCGTCATCCGGTCCTCGAGACCGGCCTCGGCGACGGCGGCCGCTGAATCGCCGCCGCCGACGATCGTGATCGCCCCGCGGGTCGTCGCATGCGCCATGGCCCGCGCGATCGCCAGCGTCCCGTGGTCGAACGGCGGCGTCTCGAAAACCCCCATGGGCCCGTTCCAGACCACGGTGCCCGCCGCATCGATCAGGGCCGCGTAATCCTGCTCGGTCATCGGGTCAATGTCGTACATGGCCCAGCCCGGGAGAATCTCATTCCGGTGCACGGTGCGAGTCTCGGTGTCCGGCTTGAGCTCGCGCCCGATCACGGCGCCTGACGGCAGGACGATCTTCCGACCCCCCTTCTCGAGCAGCTCGCCGGCGAGCTCGACACGATCCTCTTCGACGAGCGAGGTGCCGGTCTCGAGTCCCATGGCGCGGAAGAAGGTGCACGCCATGGCGCCGCCGATGATGATCTCGTCGACCTTCGGCAGCAGCGCCTCGATCAGGTCGATCTTTCCCGAGATCTTGGCGCCGCCGAGGATCGCCACGAAGGGCCGGCGCGGCTCGTCGAGCGCGCGGCCCAGATACTCGAGCTCCCGCTCCATCAGGAACCCGGAGACTGCGGGCTTGAGGAGGTGGGCGACCCCTTCGGGGCGCGCGTGCGCGCGGTGGGCGGAGCCGAACGCGTCGTTGACGTAGAGATCACCGAGCGCCGCGAACCGCCGGGCCAGCGCGCCGTCGTTCTGTTCCTCCCCCGGGTAGAAGCGCGTGTTCTCTGCGAGCGCCACCCCGCCGCGCGGCAGGCGCCGGGTCTCGGCGATGGCGCCCTCCGACGTCGGGTCGGGCAGGAAGACGACGGGCGCGCCGAGGAGCGACTCGAGCGCGCGGGCCACCGGCTTCATGGTGTACTTCGGATC
>JBLNHD010000270.1:0-4925 GCA_050268825.1 Gemmatimonadota bacterium | reverse complement strand
GTTATCAACGATTAGGAGTTCGTCGCCGGTTCGCTCCGCGACGAACGTGGCGTGCGCGGGCTGGATCCCGGCAAAGTCGAGCTCGCCCGACGTGAGCGCGGCGAGCTTGGTCGTCGGCTCGTCCACCACGACCACGATGAACCGCGCGACTGCGGGCCTGCCGAGCGAGGCGGGGAAGCGCTCATTGCGCTCGAACACCCAGCGCCGGTTCGGCTCGTGCGCCACGAAGCGGAACGGGCCGTTGCCGACCGGCTGCTCGTTGAACGCCGCCTGGCGGAGGCGCGCCCGGGGCACCGAATCGAGGAGGTGCGCAGGCAGGATCGCGAGGTCGGTGAGCACATCGGGAAAGGCGTCCGCCGCCTCGCGGAAGCGGATGACGACCGACGTATCGCCCGCGGCCTCGACGGATTGCACCTGCGCCAGCTCGGCCAGGCGGGGATACCCGGTGGCGGTGTCGAGCGCCGCGCGCAACGTCCAGGCCACGTCCCGCGCGGTCGTCGGCGTTCCGTCGTGCCACGCGACGTCGTCACGCAGCCGGAAGGTGAGCGCGGTGCGGTCCGGCGTCCAGTTCCACGCCCGCGCCAGGTAGGGCTGCGGCACGAGCGCCGAATCGTACTGGGCGAGCGTCATGAAGAGGACATACCGCTGCACCTGCCGGGCGAGCGGATGCACCGTCAGCAGCGGATTGATGCTCTGCAGGTCCGCGCCTGACGCGAAGAGCACGGTGGCGCCGCGCCGCTCCGCAACGGAGCCGCAGGCGGCGACGGCGAGCCCGACGGCCAGGAGCCATGCGGGGCGGAAGCGATGACACCGGGTCACCCGCTGAATGTACCGGGCCCCTTCATGGCGCGGTATGATTGTCACGATGGCTCGCCGATTGTTCCTCCAGCTGCTGCGGGGCGTCGCGGTCGTGGCCGGCGTCGTCACCCTCACGTTCATCCTGCTCCGTCTCGCCCCGGGCGATCCGGCGGAGCGGCTGCTCGGGCCTGCGGCGACGCCGGCGCAGGTCGCGGCCCAGCGCGCCGAGCTCGGGCTCGACGACCCGTTGCCCGTGCAGTACGCGGCGTGGATCGCGCGGGTGGCGCGCGGCGACTGGGGGACGAGCATCGCCACCGGGCGGCCGGTCGGCGAGCTCATCGGGGCCGCGTGGCCGGCGACGGTGCGGCTGGTCGGCATTTCGCTAGTGCTCAGCTATCTGATCGGCATCGTGATCGGCGCGGTGCAGGCGGCCCGTGGCGGCTCGGCGCTCGACACCACGCTGTCGGTCGCCACCGTGACGCTCTTCGCGATGCCGGGTTACTGGCTCGGTCTCGTCCTCGTGATGGTGTTCGCCTACGAACTGCGCGCCCTTCCGGCCTTCGGCGCCGCCGGCCTCGACGCGGACTTCCTCTCGCCCGGCGCGCGATTCGTCGACGCGCTCCGCCACCTGGCCCTCCCCCTCGCGACCCTCACGCTGATCGGGATCGGCGGAACGGCGCGATTCGTCCGCGCGGCGATGCTCGACCTTCGCCGGGAGCCGTTCGTCACGGTCGCGGAAGCGAAGGGGATCGGACGCCGGCGCATCCTCTTCAGCCACGTGCTCCGCAACGCGCTCATTCCGGTGGTGACGCTGCTCGGGCTCTCCCTCCCTGCCCTCTTTTCCGGCGCCGTGTTCGTCGAAGCGATCTTCGCCTGGCCGGGGGTCGGACGCGTACTCGTCGAAGGGGTTCAGGCACGGGACTATCCGGTCGTCATGGCGGCGACGTCCATCAGCGCCGTCCTCGTCGTGGCAGGCAACGTCCTGGCGGAGGTCGGCGCCGCGCGCGTGGACCCACGGCTCAGGGCGCGCGAAGCGGCATGAGGGAGCTCCTGCGGGACGGGCGCGCGCGCTTCGGGCTCGCAGTCCTCGTCGTGATGACGCTGCTGGCCGTCTGCGCACCCTTCGTCACGACGATCGGCCCCGCCGAGCAGCGTGACGTGGTGGCCACGCGCTTCCTCGCGCCGTTCACCACCGACCTGCATGGCGTGCTCCATCCCCTGGGCACCGACCGGCTGGGACGGGACGTGTGGGCGCGGCTGGTGCACGGGGCGCGGATCTCGCTCGGCGTGGGCGCCCTCGCGATCGTCATCTCGACCGCACTCGGTATCGGCGTCGGAACCATTGCCGGGGTCTGGCATGGCGGAATCCGCGCCGCGCTCCTCGGCGTGACCGATTTTGCGCTCGCCCTTCCGCGCGTGGTGCTGCTGCTCCTCCTCGCCGCGCTCTGGCGGCCCAGTGCGCTGCTCGTGGTCCTCGTCCTCGGCCTGACGGGATGGATGAGCGTCGCCCGGCTCGTCTATGCCGAATCCCGCTCGCTCATGGCGCGGCCGTTCGTGGATGGGGCCGTGGCGCTGGGTGCGGCTCGCGGACGCGTCCTGATCCGCCACATCGTGCCGAACGCGCTCACGCCCGCCCTCGTCGCGGCCGCCCTCGGCTTCGGGAACGCGATCATGCTGGAAGCGGGGTTGTCGTTCCTCGGCATCGGCGTGCAGCCGCCGGCGGCGTCGTGGGGCTCGATGATCGCTTCGGGGCGGGATACGCTCGTGAACGCGCCGTGGGTGGCGATTGCCCCCGGCGTGGCGCTGGTGCTCGTGGTCGTCGCCTCCACCCTGCTCGGCGACGCGGTGCAGGACCGCCGCGGCTGACTACGTCACCCGAACCGTCACCATGGCCCGGGGCCCCGCGCTGAAAGGGATCGTACCGTCTGGGGTGATGGGCAGCTCCTCGCCGCCCGCTTCATCGGCCCGCGTCAGCACGGCGCGGGCAGGCGGGGGAACGACGCACCACGCCCCCTGAACGGGCGCCTCCGAGGCGTTCCAGCATCGCAGTACGATCCCATCGCCACGCTCGGCCGGTTTCACGGCCGACAGCACGAGCCCGGCCCCGCGCAGTTCGACGGAGCCCGGCCGCAGCCGCAAGGCGCCGGTGTCACGCAGCCACCTCGCCGAGGGCGGGAGGAAGGCGGCTTCCCAGAGCTCGTGAAGCGCTTCGGGTGACGCCTCGGAAGCCGTGAGCGGCGCAACGGCGAAGGCGATGCGATCCGCACCGAGGCATTGGGCTCCCGGCGTCGGCGTGGGCCAGCCTGCATGGCCCGGTCGCGTCGGAAGGTCATGGCGCGAAAGGTGACCGACGGAGCGGAGAAGCGTGAGCGCCAGCGTGCCATCCTCCTTCCACTCGTACTCGCAGTGCCCGGGCACGAGGAGCGCCACGCCTCCGCCGCCTCCGGTCGCGGCGACATAGCGATGCGCCGGCGCGGTGGCGACCGCCGCTTCCGCGGGCGAGTGACGCACGGGTGCGCCGGGCGCGCGCCGCTCCCACCCGAAGGCAGCGCCGGTGACGACCGGCACGCCGGCTTGACCGGAGGGGAAATGGGCGCGAAGGCGGCGGTCGCTGCCACGATTGTCCAGCTCGAGTGAGACGCGGAGGAAGGGCTCGCCTGAACGCAGCTCGAGGCGCAGCCGGAACGACGCGTCGAGGTCCTGCCACTGCGCCTCGAGAATGCCCACCAGCGGGCCCGACGCGAGCGCGCGCGCAGCGACCGGGGCACGCGAGCGTGCCGGTCGGCCCCTCCCCGGCGCGAAGGAGTACGTGTCGCCAGCGTCCGGCTCCGACGTGATGGCAAGGAGTCGAGTGCGCCGCGCTCCCGAGCGGAGGTCGGTCACGTCGAGGGTACCGTCGCGCCCGAGCCGCACGTCGAGGTACTCGTTCGTGAGGCGATGCCCCGCGGCCGTGACGCGGCCCGGCGGGCGCGCCAGGGATGGGTCCGCCGCGAGGTCGAGGCGGACGAGCGACATGCCGGGCATGTCGGGGACCGCGAACGCCACGCGCACCGCATCGACCTCGTCCAGGTCGGGATAGTGACGCCACGCGTCGCGCCGCTCGAGCGCGCGGCGCACCTCGATCACCTGGACCGGAATCGCACCGTGCGACTCGGTCAGCAGCGCGAACGGGTGAAAGCCCTTTCCCGCCCGGGAGAGCCGGGCGCCCGGCGGGCCGACGAGCACGTCGTGGCGGAAGAGGGTCACGTCGGCGACGACGACGCCCCCGCGCCGCCGGGCCACCGGGTTCCACACGACGAGCGCGGAGGAATCGCCGGCACGCCGCGCCTCGTCCGGGTCGTGGCCGGTCAGCTCGTCGAGGGCGGCGCGAACGATCTCGCGCGCCGCCTCGGCCGCGTCATCGAGGCGGCCGCGCGCCTCCTCGGCGACGCGGTCGTGCGCGCAGCCCGCGATCGCGTCGTGAAAGTGCGACTGCACCACCGAGCGCCATGCCTCGACGAGAAGGGGGCGTCGGTCGCTGCCGCCGCTCCCCCCGGCCAGCGCCGCCAGCGGCTCGGCCCACCGCTCGAGCCACAGCTCCGCACGCGAATTGCGCCGCTTGAGCGGCAGGCGCGTTCCGTGGACACCCTGGAGGGTCCAGGTATATCCGTACGAGTCGCGGAGCTCGCGGCGGAGCGAGCGCACGCGTGGCTGCGCCGCATCCGCGGCGGCGAAATACTCGTCGAGCGACGAGATACGCACGTCGTGTCCCGGCTCGAGCCCGGCGATGAGCTCGCGGAGCGCTGCCGGGGCCGGGTGCGCCGCGTGGTGATCCGCGCCGACGAACACGGCGATGTGCGGCGAGCTCGCCCGTGCCACGAGCGACGCGCGGATCCCGGGCCACGACTCGCGCAACCCCGCCGGATCCGCCGGGAGCGCGCTGCCGATCTCGTACCCGTCTCGCGGGAGGTGATAGAGGAGCACCTCGCTCGCATCGGGCGCTGCCCAGCGGAAGAGGTCGCCGTCGTCGAGCGCCGGAGCGAGACCTCGCCAGAGCACGCCGTGCGCGATGCCGAACTGCGCCGCCAGCTGTGGCCACACCGCGGGATGCCCGAAGGCATCGGGAGAGTACAGCACCTCGAGCCGCC
>JBLNHD010000269.1:0-2658 GCA_050268825.1 Gemmatimonadota bacterium | reverse complement strand
AGATCGATTCCCGCATCGTCCGGCGGCAGCGCGGTGGTGCCTCCGTCGTAGTGCTCGTGCGTGACCCGCACGGCCGTCTCGCGCCCGAACTGCTCGAGCGTTCCGGCGTCGATCGCACCGCGGGGGGCGAGCAGCCGGAGCTCGGGCTCGAGGCCCGACCGCGCACGCGGGGCACCCTCTCCCATGCACCCGCCGGCCACCCGGCCGAGCGCCGCGACGCCCAGCGTCACGCCAGCCAGTCGAAGAAGCTCTCGCCGCTCCATACGCACGCAATGTAAGGCGGCCATTAGCTTTCCCGCATGCAGGTCTCCATTCCCGGCCCGGTTGCGAGTCCCCTGGAGCTCGACGCGGCCCTGCTCCAGGCGGTGATCACCGCGGGGCTCGCCGCAGTGTCGGCGGTGCTCTATCGGCGCTACCGAAAGCCGCACTTCGCGTGGTGGGCGGCCGCCTGGTCGCTCTACGTGGTGCGCGTGGTGGCGATCATCGCCTTCCTCCTTACGGCGGAGCGTTGGCTCCTCTTTGCGCACCAGGTCATCACCGGCTGGACCGCGCTCGCACTGCTCTGGGCGGCGATCGTCTTTTCCCGCGGCAGCACGCTCCGGCGGCCCTACCTCGCGGTCATGCTCTTCCCGCCCCTCTGGGCGGCAATCGCCGTCTACCAGCTCGAGAGCTTCCTCCTGGCGGCGCTGCCGATGGTGCTCTTCCTGAGCTTCGCCACGCTCTGGAGCGCCTTCGTCTTCTTCGACTACCAGCGCCGGGTGCGTTCGACGGGCGCGCTCCTGCTGGCAACCGCGTTCCTGCTCTGGGGGCTGCACCACCTCGACTACCCCTTCCTCCGGGCACAGGGTGCCTGGGCACCATGGGGGTACTACCTGGACATCGTGTTCGAGCTCGCCGTGGGCACCGGCTTTCTCCTGCTCGTGCTCGACGACCTCGGGCGCGGGGTGCATGCGCTGAGCGCCGTGTCCGGGGACCTGCAACGGAGCGGCTCGGGCCACGACGTGCTCGATGCCCTGCTCCACCGTCCCCTCACGCTCGGGACGGTGCACGGCACCGCGCTCTATCTCCGCTCGGGGGAGGGGTACCGGTTCGCAGGTGGCGCGGGATCGTTCTTCGACCGGGTCGGGGATGCGCTCGCGCCCGAGGCGGCCCGCACGATCGACGCGGCCATGGCGGACGGGCGCCCGCAGGACGTCGCGGTGGACGGGGGCGGCTACATCGCCGTGCTGCCGATCCTGAGCGCCACCGGGCCAAGCGGGGCACTCCTCCTCGCGGGACACGGGCGGGACCCCTTCGCCGCGCTCGACGACCGCTTCCTGCTGGCGCTCGGCCAGCAGGTCGGTGCAGCGCTCGAGAATGCGGACCTCTCCAAGCGGCTCGAGGCGCGGCGGCTCGATCTCGAGCGACTGTCCGCCCGGGTCGTGGAGCAGCACGAGGAGGAGCGCCGGCGCATTTCGCGGGAGCTGCACGACGAATCGGCGCAGGTCTTCAGTGCGGTGAAGATGGAACTGACGCTCCTCCGCGACGCCGCGGGCGGAGCGGAGGGGGAGCGCATCGGGCGCCTGCTGGGCCTCGTCGACGCCGGGATCGCCGGGATCCGCAACGTGGTGAACGACCTGCGTCCGTCGCTGCTCGACGACCTGGGGCTCCTCCCCGCCCTCCGCTCGCTGGCGGAGCGCATCGAGGCGCGCAGCGGGCTCGAAATCACGCTCGACGCCCCGGCTTCACTGCCGCCGCTGTCCAACGAGACCGAGCTCGTGCTCTATCGTGCGATGCAGGAAGCGCTCACGAACGTGGTGCGGCACGCCGAGGCGACGGCGGTGGAAGTGGGCCTCCGCGTGGTGGGAGACGAGATCGTGCTCACGGTGTGGGACGACGGGCGCGGGCTCCCGGAGGGGGCGACGGTGGAGCAATTCCAGCGCGCGGGGCACATCGGGCTCACGGGAATGCGGGAGCGCGTGCATGGCCTGGGCGGGCGCATGCACGCGGAGAACATCGCGGCGGGAGGGCTTCGAGTGGAAGTCGTGGTACCGGCGGGCCGCAGCCCGGACGTCAGAAGCGCAGCGGAAACGTGACGCCGGGGCCGAAGTCGTAGACGGCGGTCCAGTCGCTCACGTCGCCCCAGCAATGGACGGACCCTGACGAGGCTCGACCACAGGCGGTGAATCCCACCGAGTGAATCGATTCGAACTCGAGGTCCGTCGGGTGCAGGGTCGGCGTCCACGATGGCACTCCCGAGCGAATGCCCCGGAGCCCGCCTGCATGAGTTCCCCAGCACCACGTCCGGCCGTCCGTCGCGATCCCGCAGGCGATCCAGTCTCCGCCCCCCAGCGAGCGGAACCGGACATCCGCCTGCACGCGACCCGGCGTCGTCGAGCAGGTTCCGACGAACGCCGCACACACGTTGCTTTGCTGCGTCGGCACATAGCCCAGCGTTCCTTCGTTGCCGACACCCCAGCAATACGCTTCACCCAGTGCGGTGAGCGCGCAGGTGCGATTCGGCGCAACGGCAAACACCGACGCGAAGGTCAGGCTGCTGGCGATGGGGGTCGGCGTTGCCTGGTTCTGTTCCGTCCCGTTGCCGAGCCTCCCCGACAGGTTGAGACCCCAGCACTCCACGCTGCCGCCAACCGTGACGGCACAGCCGTGATGCGATCC
>JBLNHD010000268.1:0-4349 GCA_050268825.1 Gemmatimonadota bacterium | reverse complement strand
GCCTACTTCGCGCAGTCGAACTTCGACGTGACGTGGGCGGGAGGCGACGGGGCCCGTGTCCTCCGGGCCGGCATCGTCGGGCCCGGCTTCTTCCAGACGCTCGGCGTCTCGCCGGTGCTCGGCCGCACGCTGATGGACGACGACGCGGCACCGGGCGCGCCGGGAGTGATCGCGCTGAGCTGGAGCATGTGGCAACGCGAGTTCGCGGGTGACCCATCCGTCATCGGCCGGTCGCTCCGACTCGACGAGCAGCAGCACGAGATCGTCGGTGTGATGCCGCGCGACTTCGTGGCGCCGATCGGCACGGCCGATCTCTGGTTTCCACTCGACCTCACCTCGTCGCTGGCCGATCCGATGGGGGCACGCGGTTCGCACTGGATGGGAATCATCGGGCGGCTCGGGCCGGGCATCGAGCTCCGCGACGCGGAGCGCGAGCTGGCGGCGATGGCGGAGCGGATCGCCGGGGAGCACCCGGAGTCCGACGCGGGGCGCAGCTACGAGGCGGTGCCGCTCCGCGACGCGATGGCGGGCGAAACGCGGACTCCGCTCGTCATCCTGCTCGCGAGCGCCGGGCTCGTCCTCGTCATCACCTGTGCCAACCTCGGCGGAGCCATGCTCTCGCGGGCGCTCTCGCGCCGGAAGGAGTTCGCCGTCCGCGTGGCGCTCGGCGCCGCGCGAGGACGCGTGGTCCGCCAGCTCCTGACCGAAAGCGCGATCCTGGCGGTATCGGGCGGCGCCGTGGGACTGCTCCTCGCCGCACTCTCGCTCGCGGCGCTGCGCGGTCTCGCATTGCCCGCACTGCCCGCGTATGCCGATCTCTCGATCGACTGGAGCGTCGCGCTGATCACGGGCGTCGTGGCGCTCACGGCAGGGGTGGCCTTCGGGCTCGTCCCCGCGCTGCTCGCCAGCCGGGGAGACGTGCAGGCGACCCTGCGCGACGAGGGACGCGGCGGGTCGGAGCGGCGAGGAGTGCGGATGGCGCGGGGATCGCTCGTGGCCGGACAGCTGGCGCTCGCGGTGAGCCTCCTGGCTGGTGCCGGGCTCCTCGTCCGCAGCCTCCTCGCGATCGCGGGCACGCCGATGGGGTACGACCCGGCGCGGGTGCTCACCGGCGTGGTGCAGCTGCCGATGAGCGAGTTCCCCACGCCGGAGGCGCGGGCGCGGCTCTTCGAAGAGTTCGAAGCGCGGATCGAAGCCCTGCCCGGCGTGGCGGCGGTGGCGACTGCCAGCGAGCTGCCCGCTGCCGGAATGAACCAGAACGTGCTCGCCATCGAGAACGTCACGCTTCCAGGTAACGGCGGGCAGACATTCATTCCGTACATGAGCGTATCGCACGACTACTTCACTGCGATGCGCATCCCGCTCGTCCGCGGCCGCACGTTCGATGGGAGCGAGCGGCCGGGCTCCCCGCCCGCGATCGTGATCAGCGAGACTATGGCGCACCGCTACTGGCCCGAGGGGAATGCGATCGGCGCGCGCGTGCGCGTCAGCCCGCACACGGCGGACGTGTGGGGCGAGATCGTCGGGATCGTGGGAGATGTCCGCACCGACCTCGCGCTGCCGAGCCCGGACCCGATGGTCTACGCGTCGAACCGCCAGGATTTCCTGCGGAGCAACCGGACGTTCCTCATCCGCGCGTCGGCCGACCCGCTGGCGCTGGTGGCGCCCGTCCAGCGCGAGCTCGCCACGATCGACCCGCGGCTCGCGATCCGCGCCACGGCCACGCTCGAGAGCCTGATCGCCGACGGCCTCGCCGGGCGACAGCTGCCCGCGGTGCTGATGTCGGGCTTCGGCGTGCTCGCGCTCGTGCTCACCGCGGTCGGCGTCTACGCCCTCTTCGCGGCGATGGTGGCGGCGCGCGAGAGGGAGTTCGGCATCCGGCTGGCACTCGGCGCGGACCCTTCGACGATTGCGCGGCTCGTGATCCGCGGCGGCGCCGCCTGGATGGGGCTGGGCCTGGTGCTCGGGGCGGTCGGGATCGTCGCCATCGCGCGGCTCGTGCGGAGCATGCTCTACGAAGTGCCGGCACTCGACCCCGTGGCGCTCGGCGGGGCGGTCGCGATCCTGATCGCGGCGGCCGTGGTCGCGCTGTACGTGCCTGTCCGGCGGGCGGTACGCGTCGACCCGATCTCGGCGCTGCGGTAGGAGCATCCGCTTCCGCCATCCCTCCAACTCGCCTCCGCGATCGGCCACTTCGCCCCGTTCCTCCTGGACGGGGCGTCGTGCGTTCGCAGCTTGCCGGCATACCCGGCGAGCGCCGACGCGATCCCAGAAGGTGCGGACCGGCGCCATACGAGCTATAAAGGAAGGGAACCTCGGGACTGCTGCAGAACCGACTGCGCCGTCCGAAGAATCTGGTCACGCCGTGCTTCGGTGACGCTTCGCCTCGGAATGACTCAACCGGAGACCGGCCAATGGGAATGTACGGGCAGGTGATCCCCGTCAGCGAGGACACGATCCGGCGCATCCACGCCGACCCGCTCCTCGTGCTGCAGGTGATGGGGAACGTCGAGGAGCTGGAGAACGAGCGGAAGAAGGCGACCAAGGGACCGGGGCTCATCGGACGGATGCTCGGGAAGAAGCCCCCCGCCCCCCCACCGGCCGAGCCACTCGTCCTCGCTCCGGGCGAAGGCAACGTCACCGACCTCGACAAGGCGTGGCACGGCGCACACTGGCTGCTCACCGGTTCGGTGTGGGAGGGCGACTGGCCGCTCAGCTTCATCCTGAAGGGCGGCACCGACCTCGACTATGACGGCCCGTGGAACTCGCCGCCGCGCACGTTCTCGGCGGCGGAGGCACGGGAGATCGCGGAGGCGCTGGCGAAGGTGAGCGACGACGAGCTGCGCGCGCGGTACCAGCCGGACGAGATGATGAAGGCGGAGATCTATCCCGAGATCTGGGACCGGGAGCCGGACGACGTGGAGGATCCTCAGGGGTACGTCATGTCGGCGCTCGCCGACGTGCGCTCAGCGGTGAACGTCGCGGTAGAGCGCGGGTGGGGGCTGATCGTTTCGGTCGATTGACACCACAAGCTTGCCCCGCGCCCTCTGCGCCTCTGCGGTTCAATATTACTGCGTATCACCCCGAGCCCAGCCAGGAGATCACCATGTATCGATTACGGCTGATCGTCGCATTACTGGTCGCGCTGGCAGGACCGCTCGGGGCGCAGGGATCGGCGGCGGAGATATCGCGGTACATCGACGGCGTGTTCGCGACGGGGGCGGCGGCCGGGATATCGGTGGCGGTGGTGCACGGGGATTCGATCCTCCTGGTGCGGGCGCTCGGCGTGGCGGACGAGGCGACGGGGCGGCCCGTCACGCCGGCGACGCGGTTCCTCACCGCCTCGACCACGAAGGCGTTCACCGCGCTCACGGCGCTCATCCTCGCCGAGCGCGGCGGCGTGGATCTCGACGCGACGCTCGACGAGCTTCTCCCCGGTAGCGAGCTCGATGCGAAGCTCTCGCCGCAGGGGATCACGCTGCGCGATCTGCTCGCGATGCGGCACGGCATCGGGCAGGACGGGCCGGTGGTGGTGCGCACCGCGTTCACCGGCGAGTTCGACACGCCCACGCTGCTGCGCCTGCTGCGCCATCATCCGCCGAGTGGCGCGGGCCGGGCGTTCGAGTACGGAAACCTTGGCTACAACATCGCCGGCCTGATTCTCGAGCGCGCCACCGGGCGCCGCTGGCAGGACCTCACCGCACGCCACGTCTTCCAGCCGCTCCGCATGCGCGAGACGACCTCGCGCATCTCGTCGGTCCAGGGGCAACTCGCGATGCCGCACGCGTTCGAGGGCGGCGGCGTGCGGCGCGTCCCGCTCTACAAGTCCGACCGCACGATGCACGCGGCGGGCGGTCACGTGACGACGGCACGGGACCTGGCGCGATTCGTGATCGCCCAGCTGAACGGGGGCGCGGTGCGCGGGGGACGGGTGAGCGGGAGCGCCGTCTTGGCGATGCAGCGGCGGGAAACGGAGCAGGACCGCGAGTTCGCCTTCGTGCACCGGAACGGCTGGGGCCTCGGCCTCGACATCGCCGACTACCGCGGGGACACGCTCTACCAGCGGAACGGGTCGTTCACCGGGTACTACTCGCACATGTCGTTCATGCCGTCGCGCCGGATCGGGATCGTGGTGCTCGCGAACGGCGGGCTCGGCGGGGGCGGGGCCGCGGCGGAGACGATCGCGCAGGGGATATATGACCTGGCGATCGGGACAGATTCAGCGAAACTGGCGGGGCTGGTGGCGGGGCTCGGGACGCGGGTCGCCGGGGCGTCGACCTCGGCGACGACGATCACGCCGCCGGTGCCCGGACCGTTCTCGCGCTATACCGGGACCTATGCGGACTCGC
>JBLNHD010000267.1:0-2813 GCA_050268825.1 Gemmatimonadota bacterium | reverse complement strand
CTATGCGAAGGTGCTCCGGCTCCGGCCGGAGACCGAGCCGGAGATCTTCGCCGCCACGCAGATGTTCGGCACCGTGCTCGAAAACGTCGTGATGGATCCGCGTTCCCGCGCGGTGGACTACGACGCGGATGCGATCACCGAGAACACGCGCGCCTGCTACCCGATCCACTACATCCCGAACCACGTCCCGAGCGGCACCGGCGGGATCCCGAAGAACATCGTCTTCCTCACCGCCGACGCGTACGGCGTGCTCCCGCCGATCGCGCGGCTCACGGCCGGGCAGGCGATGTATCACTTCCTCTCGGGCTACACGGCCAAGGTGGCCGGTACCGAGCGCGGCGTGACCGAGCCCTCGGCCACCTTCTCGAGCTGCTTCGGCGCCCCGTTCCTTCCCCTCCCGCCGGGCACCTACGCCCGCATGCTCGGCGAGAAGATCGAGCGTCACGGCGTCCGGGTCTGGCTGGTGAACACCGGATGGACCGGCGGACCGTACGGAACCGGCTCGCGGATGAAGCTCGCCCATACGCGGGCCATGGTGCGCGCCGCGCTCGCGGGTGTGCTCGAGAAGGCCACCTTCAGCCGCGATCCGATCTTCGGATTCGAGGTCCCGGATGCGGTGCCCGAAGTCCCGGCCGCGGTGCTGACCCCGCGCGGCACCTGGCCGGACGCGACGGCCTACGATGCGCAGGCAGCGAAGCTCGCCGGGATGTTCCGGGAGAACTTCCGCCAGTTCGAGGCGCAGGTGGATGCCAGTGTGAAGGAGGCGGGGCCCAGGTAAGTCCGGGGCGCCCCGCCCCGCCACCATGACCACTCCCGAGTTCGACGTCATCCGCGATCCGCTCTGGGACAACATCCGGCTCGATCGTCCGGCGCAGCTCGCGCTCGACACGCCGGCCATGCAGCGGCTTCGCTACGTCCGGCAGCTCGGACACGCCTTCCTCGTCTATCCCGGCGCCACCCATACCCGCTTCGAACATGCGCTCGGCGCGTACCACCTCACGCGCCGCGCCCTCGCCGCGTTGCAGGAGCGGGGCGAGCTGGCGGGCGTGAGCGAGCGGGATGCCCTCGCGATCCGGTTCGCCGCGCTGCTCCACGACATCGGGCACTACCCGTTCTCGCACGCGCTGGAGGAAGCCGGGTTTCCGCTGCATGAAGCGCAAGGCGTCGCGCGGCTGTCGCGCGGCGCGCTTGGCGAGGTCCTGGCGGCCGCCGGCGGGTCCGACCTGGCGGCCGAGGTGGGGCGCCTCATCCGCGGCACCAGCGCCAGCCCGCTCCAGGGCCTCATCTCCGGCTCGCTCGACCTCGACAAGATCGACTACCTGAGCCGCGACGCCCACATGTGCGGCGTGCCGTATGGCACGCTCGACGTGGACCGGCTCATTTCGTCGCTCGTCCTTCTCGAAACCGGGGGAAGGCGGGAGGTCGGCGTGCACGAGAAGGGAGTGAGCGCACTCGAGTCGCTGCTGTTCGCGAAGTACCAGATGTACCGCAACGTCTACTGGCACCACGCGGTGCGCTCGGCAACGTGCATGTTCAAGCGGGCGGCGAGGGCTGCCGTCGGCGCCGGGGTCGTGACGGTGGACGCCATCGCCGACCTCACCGACGATGCGTTCATGGAGCTGCTCGTGAGCCGCGGTCCGAGCCCGCTCGCGCTCGCCGTGCGCACGCGCCGCCTCTTCAAGCGGGCGCTCGACATGCCCGCGAGCGACGTGGCCGGGGACGCGGCGGCCTGGGTGTCGGAGGATCCGGAGCTGCTCGAGCGGGTCGAGGACGCGCTGGCCGTCGAGTGCGGACTCGAGCCGGGCGAGCTGCTGCTCGATTTCCCCGCCCGGCCCTCGATGCTTTCGGTGGACCTTCCCCTCGCCACGCGCGGCGGCCGCGTCGAGCGCCTGACCGACGAAGGCCGCGCGGGGCAGCTCGGGCTCCCGCGCGTGGCCGACGAGCTGTACCGCAGCGCCCGGCGGCTGCGTGTCTTCGTGGCGCGGCCGGCCGCACGGCCCCCCATCAGAGCGGTGGAGCTGGTTCAGTCACCGAACCCGCTGTGAGCGCCTGGGTCGACACACTGCGCCGGCACCTGGACCGCGCCGGGCCGGAGAGACTGGGCGACGGCGCGGTCATCCCTGATCCCGAGCTCGGCAAGCTCCTCTACGACCCTGCCGTTCCCGATGCCGTGGCCCCCGTGCTCCCCGACGACACGAGCGAATGGCCCCTCCCGTCGCGCACGGCGGCATTCCTCGCGCGACTGATCGGCCGCTACGAGCTTCGCCGGGTCCTCGAGTTCGGCGCGGGCACCTCATCGGTGGTGCTGGCCCATGCGCTGGCCGAACGGGGCGGGGTGCTGACGTCGCTCGAGCGCAGTCCGGAGTGGTGCGCGGCGCAGTGGGAGGCCATCGGGCGGCTCGGAACCGTCGATGCCCGGCTCGTGCCGAGCCGGCTCGTATTCCGAGCGTTTCGCGGCGGGGCAGCATGGTGCTACGAACGCGCGCCTGCGGTGCTCGCCGAGCGCGGACCGTTCGACCTCGTCCTCGTGGACGCGCCGCAGTCGTGGATTGGCCGGGGCGGGGCCCTCCACACCGCGATCCCCCACCTCGCGAAGGGCGCGCTGATCGTGGTCGACGATGCCGGACGGGAGGGCGAGCGCAGCCTGGTGGGAGGGTGGCTTCGCGCGTATCCGGGGCTCCGCCTGGCCGCCTTCGATCCTGCCTTCGGGCGCCTTGGCGTGGCGGCATCGTCATCTCCTCAGAGATGCCGGAGCTGCTCGGCATCAGCGACCGCATCTATGTGATGAACGAGGGCAGGATGGTCGGCGAGAT
>JBLNHD010000266.1:0-12926 GCA_050268825.1 Gemmatimonadota bacterium | reverse complement strand
CGGGCAAGGACGGCCAGCCGGTGTACCTGAAGGACGTCTGGCCGACCAACAAGGAAATCGGCGACTTCATCGCCCGCACCGTCGGACCGGAGATGTTCGCCAAGAACTACGCCGACGTGTTCAAGGGCGATGCGCGCTGGAACACCATCGCCTCGCCCGACGGCGATCTGTACGCCTGGGATGGCGACTCGACCTACATCAAGAACCCGCCCTACTTCGACGGCATGTCGATGGACGTGGGTAGCATCGACGACGTGCATGGCGCGCGCGTGCTCGGGCTGTTCGGCGATTCCATCACCACGGACCACATCTCCCCGGCCGGCAACATCAAGAAGGACTCGCCCGCGGGCCGCTTCCTGGTCTCGCGCGGCGTGCAGCCGGCGGACTTCAACAGCTACGGCAGCCGCCGCGGCAACGACGACGTGATGGTGCGCGCCCCAAGGATCATCACAGCCGCCGCGGGCTGCTGAAGATGGTCGGGACCCGGCGCCGGCTGCTGACGTATCTCAAGCGGAGCGATCTCGCGACGTATCGCGCGCTCATCGAAGAGCTGGGGCTCCGCCACTAATTCCCGCGCCGATGCCAGGGCGTCTCGGTCCGTACCGGGACGCCCTCTGCGCATTCGGGACCGGCAGTCGCGGGCAACGCAGGGCAGTGAAGACGAACGAGGCGTCGTGCCGATGATGCAGCAAAGAAACCAGACACCGAAAAGGTCGTAAACCGTGCAGAGGATCGAAACAGAGTTCGCCGGGCGTCCGCTCGTGCTCGAGACGGGCCGCATGGCGAAGCAGGCTTCCGGAGCGGTTGTCCTGCGCTATGGCGAGACGATGGTACTTGCCGCCGTGACCGTATCGCCGAACATCTCCTCCCTTCCGTTCTTCCCCCTCACCGTCGAATACCGAGAGAAGACCTACGCCGCGGGCAAGATCCCGGGCGGCTTCCTCAAGCGTGAGGGTCGTCCGTCCGACAAGGAGATCCTGGCGGCCCGGCTCGTCGACCGGTCGATCCGGCCGCTCTTCCCCGAGGGATTCAAGAACGAGGTCCAGGTCTTCGTCACGGTCCTGTCCGCCGACCAGGAGAACGACGCGGACGTGCTCGCCGTGTACGCGGCATCGGCCGCGCTCTCGGTGTCGCGGGTGCCCTGGAACGGCCCGATCGCCGCGGTGCGCGTGGGCCGGGTGGACGGCAACTGGATCCTCAATCCGACGTTCCAGCAGCTCGAATTCTCGAGCATCGATCTCATCGTCAGCGGGTCGGCCGACTCGATCGTCATGGTCGAGGGCGGCGCGCTCGAGGTGGCGGAGGCCGAGATGCTCGAGGCGCTGAAGGTGGCGCAGAAGGGCATTCAGGAGCTGGTCAAGATCGCGAAGCAGCTCATCGGCAAGGCGCCGGTGGAGAAGCTGGCCTGGCAGAAGGCGCCGCAGGACGAGGTGCTCGTGGCCCGCGTGCGCGAGATCGCCGAGGCCGAAGTGGCCAAGGCCATCAATGCGAAGGACAAGGCCGGTCGGGCCGCCGCCGTCGCCGCCATCCGCGCGCGCGTGATCACGGAGCTGGCCGAGGACTTTGCGGAGCGTGGCCGGGAGATCGGGGCCGAGTTCGAGGAAATCGAGTATCGCACCATGCGGGCGCAGGTGCTCGACAAGGGCGAGCGCGTGGACGGACGCGACCTCGATACCGTGCGGCCGATCACGATCGAGACCGGCGTGCTTCCGCGCGTGCACGGGTCGGCGCTCTTCACCCGGGGCCAGACCCAGGCGCTCGTGAGCGTAACGCTGGGCACCTCGGACGACGAGCAGCGCATCGACAGCATCGACGTGTCCGGCGAGACGACCAAGTCGTTCATGCTGCACTACAACTTCCCGCCGTTCTCGACCGGCGAAGTGAAGATGATCCGCGGGACCAGCCGGCGCGAGATCGGCCACGGCGCGCTGGCCGAGCGGGCGCTGCATCCGCTGCTCCCGCATTACGACACCTTCCCCTACACGCTGCGCGTCGTCTCCGAGATCCTCGAGTCCAACGGATCGTCGTCGATGGCGACGGTCTGCGGCGGCTCGCTCGCGCTGATGGACGCCGGTGTCCCGATGCAGGCCGCCTGTGCGGGTGTCGCCATGGGGCTCATCAAGGAGGGGAAGAAGGTCGCGATCCTCACCGACATCCTCGGCTCCGAGGATCACCTCGGCGACATGGACTTCAAGGTGGCGGGCACCGAGAAGGGCATCACCTCGATCCAGATGGACATCAAGATCGAGGGCCTCGATCTCAAGATCATGGCCGAGGCGCTCGAGAAGGCGCGCACGGGCCGGCTGCACATCCTGGGCGAGATGAAGAAGGCGCTGCCCGAGCCGCGCACGGACCTCTCGAAGTACGCGCCACGGATCATCACGATCCAGATCAAGCCGGACAAGATCGGCGATGTGATCGGGCCCAAGGGGAAGACGGTGCGCGGGATCCAGGACGCGACCGGCGCCAAGATCAGCATCGAGGACAGCGGCCTCATCACCATCGCCGCCGTCGGCGGCGAGGCCGGGGAGAAGGCGCGGGCCATGATCGCCGCCATCACCACCGAGCCCGAGGTCGGCAAGATCTACGAGGGCCCGGTGAAGAGCACCACGGCCTTCGGGGCGTTCGTCGAGATCCGTCCCGGCGTCGAAGGCCTGCTGCACATCAGCGAGCTGCAGCATGGACGGACGGAGAAGACCGAGGACGTCGTCAAGAAGGGAGACATCGTCCAGGTCAAGCTCCTCGAAGTCGACGAGCGCGGCCGCATGAAGCTGTCCCGGAAGGCGCTCCTCCCCAAGGAGTAGGGTGCAGACCGACCGACTCGACGAGGGGCTGCTCAGGACCGCGGCCCCGAACGGTCTCGTCGTGCTCTCCGAGCGACTTCCCGGCCTCCGGTCCGCTGCGGCCGGCATCTGGGTCCGCTCGGCGAGCGCGCACGAGCCGCGCGAGAAGATGGGCCTCTCCCACCTTCTCGAGCACATGGTGTTCAAGGGCACGGAGCGTCGCTCCGCCCACCAGATCGCGCTCGAGCTCGAGGTCCGGGGCGGCAGCCTCGACGCCTACACCGGGCGCGACCAGACGAGCTATCAGGCGCACGTCCTCGACGCCGACCTCCCGCTCGCCGTCGACATCCTCACCGATCTCGTACGCCGGCCGCTGCTCCGCGCGGAGGACCTCGAGGCCGAGCGCAAGGTCATCGTCGAGGAGATCAGCGGCGTCGAAGACACGCCCGACGACCTCGTCTTCGATCTCCATGCCGAGGCGCTCTGGCCGGATCATCCCTACGGCTATTCCATCCTCGGCTCGCGCGACTCGGTAACCGCGCTCGCCACGAGCGACCTGCGGTCGCTGCACGCCGCGGCGTACTATCCGGGCAACTGCGTCATCGCCGCGGCAGGCAACATCGAGCATGCGGCGCTCCTCGACGCGCTCGGGCGCGAAGGCTGGTTCGACGAGACGGCGCCGCGCGCCCCGAGGGCCGGTGTCGCGGCCGCCCCCGCGGCGCGGGGCAGCGAGCGGATCGAGTCGCGCGACACCACGCAGGCGCACCTCGTCTTCGGCACCGACACCTTCCCGATGCACGATCCCCGCCGCTTCGCGCTGGCCATCCTCACGAACGTCTTCGGCGGCGGGATGTCGAGCCGGCTCTTCCAGCGGGTCCGCGAGGAGCTGGGCCTCGCGTACGCTATCTTTGCGTACAAGCATTTCTACCAGAGCACCGGGCAGCTCGGCGTCTACGTCGGGACGCAGCCCGGCACGGCCGCCGCTGCGCGCGACGCGATCCTCGAGGAATACCGGCGCCTGGCGGCGGACGGATTGACGCCAACCGAGCTGTCCGACGGGAAGCGGCAGCTCCAGGGGCAGATCATGCTCGCGCTCGAGAACCCGCTCAGCCGCATGGGCCGCCTGGCCGGTTCGGAGCTGCACGAGGACGGATACCATGCGCTCGACGACGTGCTCGCGCGGATCGAGGCCGTGAGCGCCGGGCAGGTGGCGGCAGTGGCGGCGGAGTTCTTCGCGCCCGAGCGGCAGACGGTGGTGCGGCTGGGGCCGTCGTAGCGCCGCGATCGGATCGATGCAGGATCGAACAGCAACCCACAACTACCACGAGAACACGATGCTCATCGGCGTGCCGAAGGAAATCAAGACCAACGAGAACCGGATCGCCCTCGTGCCCGCCGGAGCCGAAGCGCTCGTCGGGGCAGGGCATACCGTCTACGTCGAGCAGGGAGCCGGGCTCGGGAGCGGCTTCGCCGATGAGGCCTTCATCGCCGCCGGCGCCACGATCCTGCCGACGGCGGACGACGTGTGGCAGAAGGCGGACATGATCATGAAGGTCAAGGAGCCGATCGCCGTCGAGTGGCCGCGCATGCGGAAGGGCCAGCTGATCTATACCTACTTCCACTTCGCGGCCGCCGAGGACCTGACGCGCGCCGTGATCGACTCGGGCGCCGTGGCGCTCGCCTACGAGACCGTGGAGCTGCCCACCGGCGAGCTGCCGCTGCTCACCCCGATGTCGGAAGTCGCGGGCCGGATGGCCGTCCAGGAGGGCGCCAAGTACCTCGAGAAGGTCTTCGGCGGGAGCGGGGTGCTGCTGGGCGGCGTCCCGGGCGTGGCGCCGGGCGAAGTGGTCATCATCGGCGGGGGCGTGGTGGGCATCAACGCCGCGAAGATGGCGGCGGGCCTCGGCGCGCACGTGACGATCATGGACATCTCGCTCGACCGGCTCCGCTACCTGAGCGACGTGCTCCCGGCCAACGTGGATACGGTCTATTCCAACCGCTACAACATCCTCGAGGCCATCCGGCGCGCCGACCTCGTGGTGGGTGCGGTGCTCCTCCCGGGCGCCAAGGCGCCCCATCTCGTCAAGCGGGACGACCTGCGGACGATGAAGCCGGGCTCCGTCATCGTGGACGTGGCGGTGGACCAGGGCGGCTGCGTCGAGACCATCAAGCCGACGACGCACGAGAAGCCGACGTACTTCGTCGACGGCATCCTGCACTACGCCGTCGCCAACATGCCGGGCGGGGTGCCGCGCACCTCGACGCTCGCCCTCACCAATGCGACGCTGCCGTACGCACTGCGCCTGGCGCGCGACGGCTGGAAGAAGGCGTGCGCGGACGATCGCGCGCTGCGTCTCGGGCTCAACGTGGTGGACGGGAAGGTCGTCTACCCCGGCGTGGCCGAGGCATTCGGGTTGCCGCTCGTGGCGGTGGACAAGGTTCTCTGATGCAGGTCGAGGTCCTCCTCGCGCGGCTCGCGCACGGGGAGGGCCTCCCGCTCCCGTCGGCCGCGACGCCCGGATCCGCCGGGCTCGATCTCGCGAGCGCCGAGGGAGGCGTGCTTGCGCCGATGGAGCGCCGGCTCTTCGCGACGGGGTTCGCGATCGCTCTGCCCGAGGGGTTCGAGTGCCAGTTGCGGCCTCGATCCGGGCTGGCGCTGCGCCACGGGATCACCCTTCCCAACAGCCCGGCCACCATCGACAGCGATTACCGGGGGGAGCTCAAGGTCGCCCTCGTCAATCTGGGGCCCGAGCCGTTCGAGGTGACCCGGGGCATGCGGATCGCGCAGATGGTGGTGGCCCCGGTGGCAGGTGTACAGTTCCTGACGGTTCGCGAGCTCCCGCCGACGGACCGGGGTGCGGGCGGGTTCGGAAGCACCGGCCGGTGACGCACCGTAACTTGCGGTCTTGTTCCATCTTACGGGCCCCGTTAGCTTAGGTCGGCCCCACTCCTCCGCGCCCTTCAGACTCTGCGGCTCCTGATGAAATTCCGGTCTCTGAACTTCACTTCGCTGCTGCCCGCGAACGAGATCGCGGTGGATCTCGGCACCGCGAACACGCTCGTGTACGTGAAGGGGGAAGGGATCGTCCTGAACGAGCCCTCGGTGGTGGCCATCGAGAAGGCCACCGGCCGGATCAAGGGCATCGGTCTCGAAGCCAAGCGGATGCTGGGGCGCACCCCGGAAGGCATCATCGCGGTGCGGCCACTCAAGGACGGCGTCATCGCGGATTTCGACGTCACCGAGAAGATGCTCCGCTACTTCCTCAAGCCCATCATCGACAAGCACGTCTTCCGCGTGAAGCCGAAGGTGATCGTCTGCGTGCCGTCGGGCATCACCGAGGTGGAGCGGCGTGCGGTGCGGGATTCGGCGGAGACCGCCGGTGCCAAGCAGGTGCTGATGGTGGCGGAGCCGATGGCGGCCGCCATCGGCGTCGGGCTCCCCGTCGAGACGCCGACCGGCAACATGGTGATCGACATCGGCGGCGGCACCACGGAGATCGCCGTGATCGCGCTCTCCGGCATCGTGTCCGACACGTCGATCCGCACGGGCGGCGACGAGCTCGACCAGGCCATCGTCCAGTTCATGCGCAAGAACTACAACCTCCTCGTCGGCGAGCCGACCGCCGAGCAGATCAAGATCAAGATCGGCTCCGCCGCGCCGACGGGAGACGAGCGCGAGATGGAAGTGAAAGGCCGGGACCTCGTGTCCGGCATTCCGAAGACGGTGCGCGTGCACTCGTCGGAGATCCGGGAGGCGGTGCAGGAGCCGATCCAGCAGATCGTGGACGCGGTGCGCCGTGCGCTCGAGATCACCCCGCCCGAGCTCGCGAGCGACATCGTCGATCGCGGCATCGTCATGACCGGCGGCGGCGCGCTGATCCGCGGGCTCGACATCCTCCTTGCCCAGGAGACCGGCCTTCCGATCCACGTGGATGAGGATCCGCTCACCTGCGTGGTGCGCGGCACCGGCCGCATCCTCGACGATTACGAGAAGTACAAGAGCGTCCTCTCCATCTGACCATGCTCAGCGCGTCGGATCGGACCTACTCCCGGCGCGACACCGCGACGCTCCTCGTCTGCGTCGCTCTTGCCCTCGTCGTCCTGCTCATGCCCCCGGCGCTCGGGCAGTCGCTCGCCTCGTCGCTCCGGGAGACGGTGCTCGGGCCGGCGATCTGGCTGCAGGCGCGGGCGCAGGAAGGCCGCACGAGCCGAGCGCGCTTCGCCGCGGTCGTCGCCCAGCGTGACTCGGCGGCCGTGGCCGCGCAGGCGCTCCCGGTGCTCACGGCGGAGAACCGGCGGCTCCGCGAACTCGTGTCGCTGGGGGCGCGCATGCAGCTCCGCTACGCCGCCGCCGAGGTCCTCCACCAGCCCCTGGCGACGGACGACCGCATGCTGCTGCTCGACGTCGGCGCCGAGGATGGGGTGCGGGGCTTCGAGCCGGTCGTGGCGCCCGAGGGCCTGATTGGCGTGGTCGCCAACCGGACCGACCGCACCGCGACCGTGATGACCTGGGCGCATCCCGAGTTCCGGGTGAGCGCGTACACGGCGGACGGCCGCGTGTTCGGCCTGGTGGCCCCCTCCTCCGGCAGCGCGGCAAGCGAGGCGGCGCTCGAGTTCCGCGCAGCCAGCTATCGCGATACGCTGGCGCCGGGCACGCTCGTGCTCTCGTCGGGCCTCGGCGGCGTCTATCCCAAGGGAATTCCGGTCGGCACGGTGGTCGGCGTCGCCCGGGAGCAGGAGGGGTGGGAGCGTGTCTACACGCTGCGCCCCTCCGCCAATCCGAGCGCGGTGGCGCACGTCATCGTGGTGCTGGACCGGGTCGAGTCTCTCGCCGAGGCGTTCCCGTCCGACTCGATCCTCGCAGCGGCGCGGGCCGATTCGCTCGCGCGCGTGGCGGTGAGCGACTCGGTCCGCGTCGCCCGGATCGCGGACTCGGTGCGCGCCGTCCTGCGCGATTCGCTCGCACGACTCGGCCCGCCGCCCCAGGCCGCGGTCTCGCCCCGGCCCGCTGCGCCCCGTCCCACGGCACCCGGTGATTCGGCCGCGCCGGCAACGCCATGAGCTTCGGACGCGGCAATCGGGCCGGCTTCGCCCTCGTACTGCTCCTCCTGCTTCTCCTGCAGTTCTACGTGCGGCCGCGCCTCTGGGACGCTCGCATTGCGCCCGATTTCCTCGTCATTGCCCTGCTCGTCATCTCGATGGGCAGCCGTCCAGGCGTCGGGGCCATCGCGGGGCTCGTGCTCGGGCTCATCGCCGATTCGCTCACGCCGGCCCGGGTGGGCGCGGGCATGCTGGCGCACACGGTGGTCGGCTACCTCGCCTCGTGGGGCCGGGCGGTGTTCTTTGCGGAGAACATGCTCGTCCACGCCGGAATGTTCTTTGCGGGCGTCTGGATCAGGAACCTGATCGTGATCGTCGCGAGCGGCGCCTCGGGTGCGGCGATCCTCCAGGAGCTGCTCGTCACGGCGCCGCTGCAGGGCCTCCCCACGGCGGTGGCCGGCATGCTGGTGCTGTACGTCGTACGCGAGTGGCTCGACATCCGCCTGGAAGTCTGAGATGAACGGCTTCGATTCCTACCAGGTGCGCGAGCGGGCCACGATGGCCCGCTGGGTGCTCTCGCTGGTCTTCGCCATCCTGATCGGCGCCTTCTTCCGCACGCAGATTCTGCAGCACGACAAGTACCAGCTGCGGGCCGAAACGAACCGCCTCCGCGCGATCCCCCTCGAGCCGCCGCGGGGGCCGATCCTCGATCGCAGCGGGCGAATCATCGCGGAGAACCTTCCGGGGTTCTCGGTCAAGCTGCTGGCGACGTCGGCCGATTCGCTGCGGGCCGTGCTCGGGCGCCTCGGCGGCGTGGTGCCGTTCGACAGCAGCGACGTGGAAGCCGTGGTGCGCCGCTGGCGCGCGGCCCCGTACCAGCCGGTCACCGTCTTCGGCGACGCCGAGTTCCCGACGGTTTCGCGGCTCGAGGAGCATCGGCCCTATCTCCCCGGGCTGATCATTCAGTCGGAGCCGAAGCGGATGTACCCGCAGGGGCGGGCAGTGGCGCACCTCGTCGGCTACGTGTCGGAGGTGACCGAGACGGATCTCGAGCGGAACCGGTTTCCGGGTGCCGCGCTCGGATCGATCGTCGGCAAGGCGGGGCTCGAGCGGCAGTACGACAGTGTGCTCCGAGGCCGGGCCGGGGTGCGGTACGCGGAGGTGAACGCCCGCGGCCGACTGGTGCGCGAGGACGTCGGCGCCGCATCGCTCCCGCCGACCACCGGCAATCCGCTGCAGACGACGCTCGACCTCGACCTCCAGCGCTACATCGACAGCATCTGGCCCGCCGGCGTGCGCGGGGCGATGATCGCGATCACCCCCAAAGGGGAAATCCGCGCGCTGTACTCGGCGCCCAGCTACGATCCGAACCTCTTCGTCGGCGGCATTTCCACCACCGACTGGCGCCGCCTGAACGACGACCCGGCGATCCCGCTCCTCAACCGCGCGATCTACGGCCGCTATCCGCCCGCCTCGCCGTTCAAGCTCGCGACGGCGGCGATGGGACTCAAGCGCAACCTGATCGAGCTGCGGACCCGGATGCCCGTGCCGTGCACGGGGGGCTACCGACTCGGCAACCGCGTCTTCCGCTGCTGGAAGAAGGAGGGCCACGGCTCGCTCGACCTGGTCGGAGCGGTGGCACAGAGCTGCGACGTGTACTTCTACCAGCTCGGGCAGCGCCTCGGCCTCCAGAACATCCTGGAGGACGGAGTCGAGATGGGCTTCGCGGGCCGGAGCGGCATCGACCTGCCCAGCGAGCAGGCCTCGATCTATCCGGCGACGCTCGCCTACTTCGACAGCCTCTACGGTCCGCGGAACTGGAGCGCGCCGGCCACGATCCTCAACTTCTCGATCGGCCAGGGCGAGAACACCCAGACGCTGATCAACATGGTGCAGTTCTACCAGGCGCTGGCCGGCGACGGGACCGAGGTCCAGCCCTACATCGTGCGTCCGACGGGACGCGAATCGCACGACCTCGGCCTGACCGAGGAGCAGCTCAAGGTGCTGCGGCGCTCGCTGATCGCCGTGCTCGAGCGCGGGACGGCGGCGCGGTCGCGGCGCGCGGGGCTGACGATCGCCGGGAAGACCGGCACGGCGCAGCAATCGGCGGGGAAGGACCACGGATGGTTCCTCGGCTTCGCGCCGGCCGAAGAGCCGGTACTGGTCGTCGGCGCCATCATGGAGGAGGCGGAGCACGGCTCCGACGTCGGGCCCTACGTGGCCGATGCGCTGGCGCGCTACATCCTCGGCCCCGACTCGACCCGGCCAGCGCCCGTCCGCCGTGAGGCGGTGGCCCAGGCGCTCGTGCGCGACAGCGCGCCGCGCCCGGAAACGATCCCGGACTCGACGCCCGCGATTCCCCCCGCCGTTCCGCCCGAGACGCCGCAGTGAGGCTCGCCGGCTTCGACCGGCCGCTCGCCTCGGTGGCCTTCGCGCTCATGCTCTACGGCCTCGTCGTGATGTATTCGGCGGGGCAGACCGATGTCGCCACGAGCGCGGCCGGCATCTGGCACCGGCAGTTCGTCTGGTTCGGCGTGGGGCTCGTCGTCGGATTCGTCGCGTTCAAGACGTCGTTCCGGCTCCTCGAGTGGGTGGCGCCGGCCATCTACGTGATGGGCATCCTGCTGCTGGTGGCGGTGCTCATCGTGGGCACCGGCGCCGGCACCGCGGCGGGCACCAAGAGCTGGCTTGCCATCGGCGGGCATCGCATCGGCCAGCCGGCGGAGTTCGCCAAGCTCGCCACCGTACTCATGCTGGCGCGATACCTCTCCTCGCTGAAGGAGCCGCCGCGCTCGCTGCGCGATCTCTGGGCGCCCTGTGCCATCGTCGGGATTCCCTTTCTTCTCGTCATGCGCCAGCCCGACCTGGGCAGCGCCATCGTGTTCATCGGCATCTTCTTCGCCATGCTCTTCTGGGCCGGCGTCCGGCCGCGGATGCTGTTCATGATCGCATCCCCCGGTGTCAGCCTCCTGATGGCGTTCAGCAACTGGTCCTGGGGCGCCTGGATCGTGCTCGTCGTGGCGCTGATGGTCATCTGGCGCCCGTACGTCTGGGAATCGGTGGCGGTGGTGGGCATGAACATCGTCACCGGCGTGGCCGCGCTCGTCCTCTGGAACAAGCTCGCCGACTACCAGAAGAACCGGCTCGTCTCGTTCCTCAACCCCGAAGCCGATCCGCGTGGCGCCGGCTATCAGGCCCTGCAGTCGAAGACTGCGATCGGGTCGGGCGGATGGTTCGGCTCGGGACTCACCGAAGGCCCGCAGAAGCGGCTGGCCTTCCTGCCGGAGCAGCACACCGACTTCGTGTTCTCGGTGGTCGGCGAGGAGCTCGGCTTCATCGGCGTACTGGCGGCACTGGGTCTCTTCATGACGCTGCTCTTCATTCTCATCCGCATCGCGCGGCGCGCCACCGATCCGTTCAGCAGCCTCGTGGTCTTCGGAATCGTCGGCCTCTGGTTCTCGCACATCTTCGAGAACGTTGGCATGACGATCAACATCATGCCGATCACCGGCATTCCGCTGCCGTTCTTCTCGTACGGCGGATCGTTCTTCCTGATCTGCTGCATGTGTCTGGGGCTCTCGCTGCGGGTGGCGTGGGACTCGAGGATCGCTGGCTATGCTGAGATCTGACAACGAGTTGGGTGCCGGGGCCTAGCGCCCGCCCCCGACACCCATGACATTTCGCCGTTCCCCGTCGGACCCCGTCCTGTCCCCCGGCGCGGATTCCACCTATGCCTCTGGTCGTGATGGCCTGGTTCAAGAAGGAAAGAAAGCCGCGGCCGTCGCAGCGTGAACGGCTGGAGATCCCGCCGGACGCGTGGGAGAAGTGCGACCGGTGCGGGCACGTCGACATCCGCGAAAAATTCGAAAAGGCGCTCAACGTCTGCCCCGAGTGCGGGAAGCATCGCCGCTTCTCGGCCGAGGAGTACATCGAGCTGCTGACCGATGACGGCACCTGGCGGGAGCTCTGGGGAGATCTGCGCTCCGTCGACCCGCTCACGTTCGAGCACTATCCCGACCGCCTGGACAAGGCGCGCCAGAAAGCGGGCGACGCCGACGCGCTGTATGCCGGCCATGCACGCCTCGACGGCCTGCCGTTCCACCTCGGAGTGATGAACTTCGCGTTCATGGGCGGCTCGATGGGCTCCGTGGTCGGAGAGAAGGTGGCGCGGCTCGCTCGCAGGTCGGCGGAGAAGCGGCTCCCCTTCGTGCTCGTCTGCGCCTCGGGCGGCGCGCGCATGCAGGAGGGCGTCCTGTCGCTCATGCAGATGGCGAAGACGTCCGCGGCGATCGCCGGCATGTACCGGGAAGCGGTCCCGTTCATCACCATCCTGACCGACCCGACCACCGGCGGCGTGTCCGCCTCCTTTGCCATGCAGGGCGACGTGATCCTCGCCGAGCCGGGCGCGCTCATCGGGTTCGCCGGGCAGCGGGTCATCAAGCAGACGATCGGCCAGGACCTGCCGGAGGGTTTTCAGACCGCCGAGTTCCTCCTCGAGCACGGCCAGGTGGACGACGTGGTCCCGCGGGGCTCGCTCCGGGAAACGACGGCCCGCCTGCTGCGGCACATGCAGCGACAGCGTCCCTATACCGAGCACCTCGAGACGGCGGCCGGGTGACGGGCAGCGGCGATGTGACCGTGCTGATCCGCTATCTCGCCCAGGCGGGAAAGTCGGCCGTGGCGAAGCGCGAGCTCGATGCCCTCGTGCAGGTGGTGCTGGCCCAGGAGCCGGCGTGCAAGGGCATCTGGATCCACGAGAATACCGCGGCCCCCGAGCAGCTCCTGCTGGTGGAGCGATGGGCGGACGAGGCGTCCTACACCGGCCCGCACATGCAGACACCGCACATCCAGGCGTTCATGGTGCGCGCGCGCGAGTTCATTGCGGGGCCGCCGGAGATCACGTTCTGGCGCGGGGTCGGGGGAATGGAAACGGGGGGTGGGGGAGCGTAGCGCCCGTCAGGCCGCCCGCGACGAGTTCGAAAAGACCGCCTCGCTGCTCCGCGGCATCTCCGTGACCGAGCAGCTGAAGACGCGGATCGCCGAAGTGCGGCAGCTGGTGTAAGTCCGGTTACCGGTTCCTCGGTTCCTCGGGACTGCTCTTCC
>JBLNHD010000265.1:0-2753 GCA_050268825.1 Gemmatimonadota bacterium | reverse complement strand
GTCGGCGCGAGTCGGCGCACCGATCTCGCCGCATGACAGGAGGAGCACTGCAAGCGGCGCAACGGCAAGGGAAGCGAACCGTCGGGTCATGGGAGGTTCCTAGCGAGCCCGAAGGTCAACGACACGCGCTGGACACCCTGGGCCTGGGTGAAGCCGCGGTCGCGCAGCTCTTCGGTGGTGAAGCGGTGGAAATCGTACCGGGCCGAGACCATGAGGTCCCAGCGGGCAAAGGCCGGGCGCCGGAAATCGAGGCCGCCACCCACGAAGTAGCGGACGGGTCCTCCCTGCGCGAAAAGACCGGCTTCCTCCGATGGCAGGTACTTGAGGAGACCGATGCCCACGCGCCAGCGCAGGGGCCCGGAGACGGAACCCTCCGCGTTCGCCATGGCCGAGAGCGTCGTGAGACGACCGAGGTCCACGTCATCGCCGCCGTCTTCGGGCGAGGCGCGCAGCGATCCGGAGACGAGCGATCCCTCCAGGCCGAGGCGGTTCTCGGTGCCCACGGGCACCGAGAGGCCGGCCACGAGCGTGGGCGCGATGCCCTGGCCCGTCTCGAAAGGCTCGAACAGCACGTCGCGCACGAGCGGTGTGGAGCCCGTGGCGCCGATCCGCGCGTAGTAGTCGAGCTGGGCCTGCAGCGGTGCCGCGGTGGCCACCAGGACCAGTACCGGGAGGAAGGTCTTCATCGGAGGAAGATGGCCGTCGAGAAAGTGGGGGTCAACGCGCCGGAGCAGGGCGCGAGCGGGCGTAGCGGCGCAACCGCGAGAGCATGCGCCGGTCGTTCGTGACGGGGTCGTCTCCCTTCGGCGTCTCGAGCAGCTTGGGCACCTCCGCAAAGCGGGGGTCCCGCATGATGCGGCGGAAGGGCTCCGGGCCGAGGGACCCCTCGCCGATGAGCTCGTGCCGGTCTCGCCGGGACGCGAATGGTGTCTTCGAGTCGTTGAGGTGCAGGCAGCCGAGCAGCTCGAGTCCGAGGACCCGATCCCATTCGGCCCAGACCGCGTCGAACCCGCCGAGCAGATCGTAGCCGGCCGAGTACAGATGGCAGGTATCGGCGCAGAAGGCCACCCGGTGGCGAAGGTCGACCGGGATCCGTTCCCGGAGCGCCGCGAGCTCCTCGAACCGGCTGCCGAGCGCCGTGCCGCTCCCGGCGGTCGTCTCCAGCAGCACCCGGAGGTTCCCCGGCACGGCGCGAAGGCAGTGCGCCAGCGCCGCCGCATTGCGATCGAGGCCGCGCTCCCGGTCGTCTATGTAGTTGCCCGGATGCGACACTATCGCGGAAATTCCGAGATAGGTGCATCGTTCCAGTTCGGCAATGAAGGATTCGACGGAGCGGGCGCTTAGGGTACTGTCCGGCGACGCGAGGTTGATGAGGTACGAGTCATGCACCACTATTGTTCGTATCCCGCTGGCCGACCAGCCAGTCCGGAAGGCATCCCGGGCCTCGGGTGTGATGACGGGATCGCGCCATTGGTTCGGCGTCTTGGTGAACATCTGAAGTGCCGTGGCACCGATGGCCACGCCGCGTCCGGGGGCCGACTGGACCCCGCCCTGCGTGGAGACGTGCGCGCCGAGCAGTTCTTCGACCGGGAAGCGAGACATCTGCGCCCATGTGCGTGTGAATGATACGGTGACCGCTGACGAGCCCCGTCTCCGGGTCCTTCTGCTCGGGGACGCCTCGGCGCGCCCGGAAGGGCTCGAGCGCGCACTGGCCCGGAGCGGCTTCCGGGTCCACGAATCCGACGATCCGCGGGCGGAACCACCCCCGGACGCGGCCCCGGACGTCATCCTCATCACCGCTGCCGCAGCCGACTCCGAGCTCGCCGACACGCTCGAGGCGGCGGGATACGCCTTCGGGCCCGCCATGCCCCGTGTCGTGGCCCTCGCCGCCACCGACCGGGAAGGCGCCTTTCGCGCGCTCTCGTACGGCGCGGACGACGCGGTGCATGCACCCATCCACCTCCCCGAGCTCTGCGCGCGGCTTCTCATGCGCCGCCGCCAGCCCATGCCGGGAGGGAAATCCGCGCCGGTTGCCGCCCTGAATGCGAGCTTCGAGCTCGCACACGACATCTACGGCTCGCTGCGCGCCGAGGAGGCGCTGCACCAGCTCTGCCGGCGCGTGGCGCGGGCGCTGGATCTCGCGCGCTGTTCCTTCGTGCTGACGCCCCCGGGTGCCTCACATGGGCGGGTGGTGGCGGACTTCGAGCGCCCCGGGGCCACCGACCTCTCCCTCGACCTGACACGGTATCCTGAGATTGCCGAGGCCCGCCGGACCGGGGAACCGGTCGTGATAGGAGACGCCCAGTCCGACCCTCTCTTTCACGAAGCGCGGCGCCAATGGGCAGCCCAGCACCCGGGCGTCGAGCTGCGCAGCGTCGTGGCGCTCCCGGTGCCGGTGGACGGGGAGGTCGTCGGCGTCTTTCTCCTGCGTCCGCGGGAGCCGCGGATGCGCCTGACCGCGGAGCAGGTGGCCTTTGCCGACAGCCTGGCCCGGGCCGCCGCACGTGCGCTCGCAGGCAACGGGCGGAACGGACATGCGCCGAGCATCGATCCGCTCACCGGCTGCGGAACGGCCGGGCTCCTGGAAGAGCGGATCCGCGCCGAGTTCGAGCGTGCGCGCCGGTATTCGCTCGGCTTCAGCATCATCCTGCTCGACGTGGATGGCCTGCGGGCCTATAACGAGCGACTCGGGCCCGAGGGTGGCGATCGCCTCCTCGCCGAGCTGGCCCAGGTCGTCCGCGGCACGGTTCGGG
>JBLNHD010000264.1:0-15625 GCA_050268825.1 Gemmatimonadota bacterium | reverse complement strand
GTCAACGGGCCCGCGGTCGAAGAAGGCGATCTCACGCGGATGCTGCGGATCGGTCCAGTCGAAGACCGAGATGCCGCCCTGGTACCATGCCTGCACCATGATGTCCCGGCCCGGCACCGGAATGAGCGAGCCGTTGTGGGCAACGCAGTTCTCCACGCGCGTCTGCGGCACCGGGAGCTTGTAGTAGCTCTGGAACTGCATCTTGTTGTTCACGATCGTGAAGATCGCGTTGGCGCCCCATTCCTTCTTGTCGGTCGCGCGGCACTTGGCGCCGCCACCGCCGCCCCACTCGTCGGAGAAGAGGACCTTGGTGCCGTCGTTGTTGAACGTGGCCGAGTGCCAGTACGAGAAGTTGGAGTCCGCCACGGCATCGACGCGGCGCGGATTGGCCACGTCCTTGATGTCGAGCAGGAGACCATAGCCCTCGCAGGCGCCGCCGGCGTATCCGATAGCCGGGTAGACCGTGATGTCATGGCACTGCGTCGGGCCTGGACGCGGGCCGGCCTGCTGCTGCTGGTTCTGCTGGCCCCCGAACATCCGGGAGATGATCGCCGGAAGCGCCTGCCTCAGCGCCGCGCTATCCTGCGCGGTGGGCGCGCCCGTGCCGTTCCGGGCCTTCACGATGCTGTCGAGCATCGGGCGGGTGAAGCGGCTCGGGATCACCATCTCATTGCCCTGAACGGTGGCCGTGAACGCGCCGGCCGCCTTCGCTTCGGCGATCCGCTTCTGGCGCTCGGCGATGTCCTCGGGCGCCTCGCCGTGCTCCGGCGGCTCCACGAGACCCTGGAAGATGCGCGGGGAGCTCACGATCGCGGCCGCCTGGGGATTGGCGAGCGGCACCTTGATGACCTCGATCCGGAAGAGCGCCGAATTCGGGTCCTGGTCCGGCGAGAGCCGCGAGCAGCCGGGCAGCTCGCTCGGTGAGCGCACGCCGGCCGAGCCGGAGACGTAGATGTAGACGTTCTCCTTGTCGTTCGGGTCCTCGACCACGGTGTGCGTGTGCGAGCCGCGGCAGGTCTGCACGTTCGCGACGTATTTCGGATTGGCCATGTCCGTGGCGTCGAAGATCCGGATGCCGCGAAGGCGGTCCTTGCTCACGGTGTCCTGGACGCCCTGCGTGCCGCAGTCGACCCGCCCGCTCGTCCCCTCGCCCGAGACGAAGAGCAGGTTCTTGTAGACCGACACGTCGCTCTGGGAGGCAGGACAGAGATACGCATTCTTGAGCGTCGGGCGGGCCGGGTTGGAGATGTCCCAGACCTGGTAGCCGTTGTAGTTGCCCTGGATCGCGTAATTCCCGATGAACGCGAGGTCGGAGTTCGTCACGCCGACGAAGCTGTCGGCCGGCGGCGTCGTGGACACCTTCCGCATGTTCCAGGCGGCCTCGGCGGCGTCCGTGAGGCCGGCCCGGAGGCCGATCCGCGGATCGGGACTCGGCGGCTCGGCGGACATTGCGGCCGGCGAAGCCCCGGCCGGGGTCCCCGACGTCGACGAGGAGGAAGCGCAGGCGGCAGCGGAGAACGCCGCCAGCGCGACAGAAAGGATGCTGCGTGCGGATGACATGCGTGGATCCTGTGGGATGCGGGTGTGGGTGAAGGCCCTGCGAAAGATCGTGCTCACCGGCCGGCACCTTCGGCGGGCAGTCCCTCGAGCATCGATTGCATGCGCGAGATCTCGGTGGACTGCTCCGCATAGACGTCCGACGCGAGCCGGAAGACGGTGTCGTTCTGCGCGGCGCCCTGCGAGGCAAAGAGTTGATCCACCATGGTCAGCGCCCCCTGGTGGTGGCGGATCATGTACGTCAGGAAGAGCCGGTCGAACTCCGGTCCGCGGGCCTGGCTCAGGCGCTCGAGCTCCTCGGGGCTCAGCATCCCCGGCATGTGCGCCGAATGATCCATGGCCCCGTGCGAGGTGTGCCCGGCCGTATCGGGCTCGACGACCGGCTGGTCGTGAGTCCGAAGCCAGCGCTGCATGATCTCGATCTCGTCGAGCTGGCCCACGACGATCCGCTCCGCCAGCCGAGACACCGCGGGGCTCGCCTCCCGGGACGGGGCCCAGCGGGAGATGCGGATGGCCTGGGAATGGTGGCCGATCATGTCGCCCATGAACTTCACGTCCGCCGCGCTGGGCGGAAGGTGCTCGGGACCGACCTGCACCGGGGCGGGTGCGGGACCGGCCGGAGCCGGCGCCCGGGCGCAGGCGGATATCGCCGAGAGCGCGGCGACCAGGGACAGATGCCGGAAGAAACGCTGATTCACGTGCCGCACACTCCTCTGACAGCAAAAAGGCCGAATCTGGATAGTACGAGGTTCGGGCGCGGTTCGGGAGGGGCGGTCAGGGGAAGATCCCGAGCTGCTCGTAGCTCAGCGCCACCTTGTCGATGGCCACGATCATGGCGGCGGTTCGCATGTCGATGCCGCCCTGTCGCTTCCAGGCTTCCCGGATCGGATGGTACGCGCCGATCATCGTCTCCTCGAGGCCCGAATTGACCAGGTCCTCCTCGCTTGCGCCCTGCGTCAGGCGCTCGACTTCGTCCGCGGTGAAGCTGCGGCCGGTGACGCCCTCCACGGCCTTGAGGAGGCGGCCGTAGGCCGCTTCGTCGAACCGCTTCTCCATGCGGCCGAAACGGACATGGCCCAGGTTCTTCACCCACTCGAAATAGGACACCGTGACGCCGCCGGCGTTGATGTAGGCGTCGGGAATCACCAGGATTCCCCGCTGGCGGAGGATCGCATCTGCTTCGGCCGTGGTGGGGCCGTTGGCCGCTTCGACAACCAGCCTGGTCCGGAGTCGCGGCGCGTTCTCCTCGGTGATCTGGCGTTCCAGCGCCGCCGGAATGAGGATGTCGCACTCGAGTTCGAGCGCATCCTCGCGGCGCGCGAGGTTGGTGGCGCCGGGGAAGTCGAGGATGCCCTTCCGCTCCATGCGGTGCGCCATCACCGCTTCGATGTCGAGGCCGTCCGGGTTCGCGATGGCCCCTTCGGACTCCGAGAGGCCAACGATGACGGCACCCCCCTGCTGGAAGAACTTGGCCGCGTTGTAGCCGACGTTCCCCAGCCCCTGGATGACGACGCGCTTGCCGGCAAGGCCGGTGGAGAGACCGAGCGCCTTCATGTCTTCCGGGATCCCGCAGAGCTCTCGCGTCCCGTAGAACACGCCGCGGCCGGTCGCTTCGCTGCGGCCGCGAATGCCGCCGGCACTCACCGGCTTTCCCGTGACGCAGCCGAGCGAGTCGAGCTCGCCGGGCCGGAGCTGGCTGTAGGTGTCCGCGATCCACGCCATCTCGCGCGGACCCGTCCCCACGTCGGGCGCCGGCACGTCGAGGCCGGGGCCGATGAAGTTCTTGCGCACGAGCTCGAAGGCAAAGCGCCGCGTGATCCGCTCCAGCTCGGCCGGCGAGTACTTCTTCGGGTTGAGCCGGATGCCGCCCTTGGCCCCGCCGAACGGCACGTCCACCAGTGCGCACTTGTAGGTCATCAGCGCCGCGAGCGCCTGGACCTCCTCCGCATCCACCGCCTCGGCGTAGCGAATCCCGCCCTTGCAGGGCAGCTTGTGATGACTGTGCTGCGCGCGCCAGGCGTGCACGACCTCGATGCGCCCGTCGTCCCGCTTGATCGGGAAGCTCGTGAAGAGGAGGTTCTTGCACGCCTTGATGTTGGCGAGCAGCGAGGGATCGTGCCGCGTGAAGCTGGCCGCATGATCGAAGCTCCGGTCAACCTGCTCGAGAAAGCGGGAGCCGAGCGACATGTAGCAACTCTCCTTGCACTCGAAGACGCGGAGGCGCGGGATCGCGAAGAAGGTCGGGGGACCTTCATTATACCCATTTGCGGGCGGTGACATGCAGACACGCACGGTCGGCTCGCTCGACGCGACGGTCGTCGGGCTGGGCTGCAACAATTTCGGTACGCGGATCGATGCGGACGCCGCGGCGAGCGTGGTGAGGGCCGCGCTCGAGACCGGGGTCCGCTTCTTCGATACCGCCGACATCTACGGCGGCGGACGCAGCGAGGAGTTCCTGGGACGCGCGCTCGGCGGGCGCCGGCGCGAAGCCGTGATCGCCACGAAGTTCGGCAAGCCGATGCCGGACGGCTCCCGCGGAGCCCGGCCGGCCTATGTCCGAAGCGCCGCGGAGGCGAGCCTGCGGCGGCTCGGGACGGACGTCATCGATCTGTACCAGCTCCACGAGCCGGATCCGTCGGTGCCGGTCGCAGAAACGCTCGGCGCGCTCCAGGACCTCGTCGCTGCGGGCAAGGTGCGCGAGATCGGCTGCTCGAATGTGTCCGCGGCGGAGATGGGCGACGCGGACGACACGGCACTTGCGAACCGGACCGCGCGATTCGTGAGCGTGCAGAACGAGTACAGCCTGCTGGATCGGGGCGCGGAGGAGGGGGTGCTGCCGGAGTGCCGCCGCCGCGGGATCGCCTTTCTCCCGTACTATCCGCTCGCGAGCGGGCTCCTCACCGGGAAATACCGGACGGGCGCGCCGGCTCCTGAGGGAAGCCGGCTCTCGGGAGGCCGATACGCCGGCGAGCTCAGCGACGACAACCTGCGCGCCGTGGATGCGCTCCGCGCCTTCGCCGAGTCCCGCGGACGCAGTCTCCTGGAGCTGGCCTTCGGATGGCTCCTTTCGCACCCGGTAGTGGCCTCGGTCATCGCAGGGGCGACGCGGCCCGGGCAGGTCGAAGCCAACGCGGCCGCGGCGGGATGGAAGCTCGGCGAGGAGGAGCTGGCAGCGGTCGATCGGATCGTGCCACGCCGCCGCGCCTGATCCTCAGATGCGGCCGAGGCCTTCGGCGACACGCCGACGGGCGAAGTCCTCGGCGCTGGTGAGCGCGACGCCGAATGCGGCACCCGTCTCGCCCATCGGAATGACCGAGTCGTAGGTGTCGAAGGCGGAGGCGATTCCGGAGACGATATCCGGAAGGCCCGGAAGGGATGAGCCGGGAGGCACGGTGCGGACCGGAACCGGCCGGCCGAGAGCGCTTGCGTACGCCTGCGCCGCCTCGCGGAAGGTGATCGCAGCCGGTCCGCCGAGCGCAAGCGTCACGTCCTTCACGTCGGAGCGACGCGCCGCCGCCACCGCGAACTGCGCCAGGTCCGCCTCCGCAATGAACGAGTGACGGCCCTTCGATTCGCCGATGAGCGTGACCGGCAGGCCTGCCGCGATCGGTCCCTCGATGAGCATCCCGAACCAGACGTCCATGAAGGCATCGGGCTGGAGGATGACGAACTCGAGCCCGCTCGCCTTCAGGTGCGCTTCGGCGCCCGCCTTGGCGCGAAAGGCCGGAACCGGGCTGTCCGCCGACGCGCCAAGCGTCGAGACGAGGACACAGCGCCGCACGCCGGCCGCGCGCGCGGCGTCGACGAGGTCGACGTTTCCTGCCAGGTCCACGTGCTCGGGCGTATCGTCGGTGCGGCGCGTGGCGCTCGCCGTCGAGATCACGACGTCCACGCCCTCGCACGCGCGCCGGAGCGACGCCGGATCCCGCAGGTTTCCGAGCGCAGTCTCGGCGCCGGCTGCCTCCAGCGCCGGCGCGGCCGCGCGGTCCCGTACGAGGGCGCGCACGCGCCCCCCACGTTTCAGGAGCGCGCGGGTGATCTTGCCGCCGAGGGATCCGGTGGCGCCGACGACGAGCTCCATGGGTCCTCCAGGGCTCAGGTGGAGTCGATCAGTGCAATCCGGCGCGCGTGCCGCCCGCCGTCGAACGGCGTCGTCAGCCACGCCTCGAGGATGGCGAGCGCCGCCTCGCGCGAAACCAGCCGCTGGCCCATCGACAGCATGTTGGCGTCGTTGTGCGCGCGGGCCAGCCGGGCGGACTCGACGTTCCAGCAGAGTGCGCAGCGCACGCCACGGACCCGATTCGCCACCATCGCCTCGCCGTTGCCGGATCCGCCCAGCACGATTCCCCGGGTACATTCTCCGCGCGCCACCGCCTCGGCGGCCGGCCGGATGAAGTCGGGATAGTCGACCGGTGCCTCCGAGTCGGTCCCGAAGTCGCGGACGGCCAGGCCACGCGCACGGAGGGCTTCGGCCAGCACCGCTTTCAGCGGGAAGCCGGCGTGATCGGACGCGATGGCGATCGGGGAACCGTCGGGAGGTCGATGCATGGACCTTCAACGTGCCGTCAGGGCGGCCTGGACGCCAGACCACGCAACCTTCCCGGCCGTCGCCCAGTCCAAGAGAGAGTACCCTCTCGCGACAGGGCCTCCATGCGCGCCTCTCTCCTGCTGGCGATGACCGCCCCCTTCGTGCTTCCCGGGCTCTCGCCGCTGTTCCCGTCGTCCGCCACCGCCCAGTCCAGCTCAGTATCCCAGGCCATTTCCGCCACCCGGACCGACCAGCCGATCGTGCTCGACGGGCGAGACGACGACCCGGTGTGGCGCCAGGCACCGGCGCACGGGGATTTCCGGGAGTCCCGCCCGGCGGAGGACGCGGAGCCGAAGCAGCGGACGGAGTTTCGCGTGGCGTACGACCCGCAGAACCTCTACGTCTTCGTCCGCGCGTTCGACACGCACCCCGACAGCATCATCCGGCTGCTCTCCCGGCGGGACGACCAGACCGCCTCGGACCAGATCATCGTGATGATCGACTCGTACCGCGACCGGCGGACCGGCTACGAGTTCGTCGTCAACCCCGCCGGCGTCAAGGCCGACTACGCCATCTACAACGATGGTGAGGAGGATGGCGCCTGGGACGCCATCTGGGACGTCGAGACGGTCGTGGATTCGCTCGGGTGGACGGCGGAGTTCCGGATTCCCTTCTCGCAGCTCCGGTTCGCCGCGACGGAATCGGTCACGTTCGGCTTCCTGGTCTGGCGCGCCGTGCAGCGGCACACCTCCGCGCTCACCTGGCCGCTCTACCGCCCGTCGCGCACCGGGTTCGTGTCCCAGTTCGGCGAGCTCAACGGCCTGACCGGGATCGCGCCGCCGGCGCGCGCGGAGGTAGCGCCCTACATCCTCACGCAGAACGAGCCCTTCGCGGCTCCGGGCGGGTTCGAGCGGCACCAGAAGGTGTCCGTCGGCGGGGACCTCAAGTACGCCGTGGCGTCCAACCTGACCCTGACCGCGACGGTCAATCCCGACTTCGGTCAGGTCGAAGCGGACCCGGCGGTGCTCAATCTCTCGGCCTTCGAGACCTTCTTCAGCGAGCGGCGGCCCTTCTTCGTGTCCGGGGCCGGTCTCTTCGACTTTCGCGTCAACTGCTTCGTCGTGGTGGATTGCAACACGGGTGAAGGGCTCTTCTACTCACGCCGGATCGGCCGCTCCCCCCGCCTCGCCGGTCTCTATGGCGATGCGTCCTCGCCCACCGCGACCAGGATCATCGGTGCCGGCAAGCTCACGGGGCGTCTGCCCGGCGGGCTGTCGATCGGGTTCCTCGACGCGATCACGAGCCGCGAGGACGGCGTGGATGACGCCACGATCGAGCCCACCACGAATTACGCGGTGCTGCGGGCCAACCAGGACTATGCGGGGGGCAACGGCAGCATCGGCGTCATCGTCACCGGCGTCAACCGATCCCTCGACGAGTGGACCGAGGAGTTCATGCACCGGAGCGCGTTGACCGGCGGCCTGAACGCGCGGCGGCGGTTCGGGCAGTACGAGGTCTCGGGGTCGTTCATGGCGAGTCGCGTGGCCGGCGCTCCGGAGGCGATCGCCCTGACGCAGCGGGACCCGGTGCACTACTACCAGCGCCCCGACGACGATCTGCAGTACGACCCGACTCGCACATCGCTGGCGGGCCACTCGCAGGAAGTGCGGTTCGCCAAGGTCGGGGGGCAGCGCACCGTCTTCGAGACCGGCTACGGGCGGCGCTCCGCCGGATTCGACATCAATGACCTCGGCTTCCTGCAGCGGGCGGACCAGCAGACGTGGACCAACTGGTTCGCGCTCCGCTTCAACGAGCCCAATCGCGTCTTCCAGCGACTCAACTGGAACTTCAACTGGTGGCAGTACTGGAGCCTCGACGGGCTCCCGACCGACCGGGCGTTCAATACGAACGTGCACACCCAGTTCACCAACCGGTGGTGGTTCCATCTGGGAGGAACGATCGGGGCGGGGCAGGTCTACTGCGATCGCAACTGCACGCGCGGCGGTCCGGCGCTCAAGGTCGAGCCGGGATTCTCGCCGTGGGGCGGGATCGAAGGGGACAACCGGAAGCCCATCATCCCGTCGTTCTGGGTCAACTATTCCCGCAACGACGGGGGGCGGAGCACCTATTACAACCTGAACCCGTCGGTCCGGTTCAACGTCTCCACACGCTTCTCGAGCTCGCTCAGCCTCAACTACAGCCGCAACCGGGACGACACGCAGTGGTTCGGCAATTTCCTGGATGACGGCGGGAACGAGCACTTCACCTTCGCCCGCCTGGACCAGCGGACGCTCGGCATCACCTGGCGGCTCAACTACACGTTCACGCCGAATGCCTCCCTGCAGGTGTACGCCAACCCGTTCGTGTCGAAGGGGACGTACAGCGACGTGCGCGAGCTTGCCGACCCGCGGGCGGACGCATACGAGGATCGATTCCAGCCGTACGCCGATCCGGAGGTGGCGGGCGATCCCGGCGGGTTCAACTTCAAGGAGTTCCGGTCGAACGTGGTCTTCCGCTGGGAATACCGGCCCGGCTCCACGCTCTTCCTCGTCTGGAGCCAGGGCCGGGAACACAGCGCGCCGGTGCAGGGAGGCCGCTCGTTCTGGGGGGACTTCGACGACCTCTTCGACCAGCGCGCCAACGACGTCTTTCTCGTGAAGGTGTCCTACTGGCTGAGCCGCTAGGCCCGGCGCAGCCCACGCCCTGCGGCCGCGGCCCGCTCAGCTCCAGCGTTGCGCCGCGGCCCAGTCACGGAAGCGCGTCGGCGGAACGCCGAATTCCTTCGACGTGCCCGCGATGTCCGCGTCGTAGCCGACGGCGTCGAACCATTCGAGCATGATGGCGAACTCCTCGCTCCCCTTCCGGACCTCCTCGATCGGAACCGAATAGAAGGAGATCGGGCGTCCCGTCACGTCGCTCAGGATGGCGGCAGCTTCGGGCCCGGTCAGCTCGTCCCCGGCGATGTCGATAGCGCGGCCGTTCAGTTGCGCGTGGCGCTCGAAGGCGCGGAGGCCGTACTTCCCGATGTCCTGGACGGCGATCATCTGCAGCCGCGTGTCGGGCTTCATCCCGATCGCGAGCGTGCCCTGATCGATGTAGGGCTTGAACCATGGCGAAAGCAGGTTCTCCATGAAGAACACGGGGCGGATCACGGTCCACGAAGGGAAGCGCAGTTCCCGGATCGTCTGCTCCACGCGCCATTTGTTCTCGAAATGGGGAATGCCGGTGTGGCGGTGGGCGGAGGCAACGGACTGATAGAGGAGGTGCTGGATCCCGGCGTCCTTTGCCACTCTCGCGAACCGCTTTCCCTGGTCTTCCTCGCCCTCGACGCCCGCTTCCCACGTGTTCTGGATAGCCACCGCTCCCCACGCGCCTTCCAGTGCCCGGCGCACCGAGGCGTCATCGTCGAGGTCCGCCTGCACCACTTCGGCTCCGCGCCGCGCGAGCGCCTGGGCGGCGTCGGCCCCGGGCTTCCGCGTCATGGCCCGCACGCGCCACCCCGCATCGAGCAACTCGCGGGCTATTGCGCCGCCCTGCTGTCCGGTGGCACCGCTCACGAGCACCAGTCCATCACGTCCCGCCATGGCATCCTCCATTCGATCTGCGTACGGCCGCCGGTATCGTGCGGCGCCATTCCATTCCCGAGCGACGTCGGCGCCGCGAGGCGCCGGCATGGAAACCCGCCGCGAAAAGTTGCCGGGGACCGGTGTGGCGCGCCAGCGTACCACGGGTCGGCTCAGTGGGACGGCTCGGCGGCGATGGCCCGGGTGGTTTCCGGGGTGGCGGCCGAACGCGCCCCGGGCGACAGCGCGGCGGCCAGAAGCAGGAGGAAGGCGAGCGCGACCTGCATGGTGCCGAGGGTCCCACCGACGCCCACGGGGAGATCGGCGATCGCCGCGAGTGCCGGGCGCACCGAGGTCGCGAAGAGTCCCAGCGCGCCGATCGTCCCGAGCGCCGCGGCTGAGGCAAGCCCCCGCCGGACATGGCTCACGAGTGCCGCGCGACTCAGCGAGAGTGCCATGCCGGCCGCGGCAAGCAGCGCGGCAGTGAGAACGAGCGGGTAGACCAGGCGAAGGCGCGCGAACGCGCGGGAATCCGCCACCGCGCACGGCGCCGGGTACCCGGACGCCGCGTGCCAGCCGCAGTCGACCGTGGCCGACTCCGGGCGGTGAGGCGTGAGCACGTGCGACAGCCCGACTGGCGACGCCTTGAAGCGCGAGCCGTCGGGCACGTCGGTGCCGGCCCATCCCAGCGTCGACGACGCATGCAGCGCGAGCGCGGCCCCGAGCAGTGCCCCCACGGCGGTGAGACGTGGTGCGTGGCGGGAGCCGAGCATCACGCCAAGCCCGATGGCAAGCCCCACCGCGGCAAAGAGCGCCGCTCCCCGATAGTGAAACATCCACCAGCCGGGCCCCGCGCCCGCGGCGACCATGATGGACCATCGCCACGGCGTTGGGGGCCGGGCGCCCTCGATCGCGGGTTTCGTCATCTGCACCGGTCCTTGGTGGCCAGCGGCTTGAAGTTCGAGCACCAGACGGTGTCCTGGCGTCGGCGTGGGCGGCCTGCCTGCGCGTGCGGGAGAATGGGTAGGCTGCTCGCGGGCACTCGATGGGATGCCCGACGCTGCCCGGCCGTTTGAACCGCCGCCCGGGAGGGCGCTGGTGCGCCTTGCGCTAGGCGCCGAGCAGGAGCCGCGCCGCGATCAGCGCTATGAGGGAAGCGAGCGTCAGGATTCCCGGCCAACGCCAGCTTCGCGCCAGGCCGACGTTGAGAAGCCAGAACGCGCCGAACGAGAGCAGGAGCGCCGCCATCGCGAGGCGCAGGTGCGGGCTCGGCTCGGCGCGCGAGACGACATGTGCCGCCCCGGCCACGCCGAGGACGGCGCCGAGGAGCCCGAACGCGAGCCGGACGAGGAGCCGGGTACGCGCGGACGGATCGTACCGGCCGAAGACGGCTTGGCCGAAGAGGTGGACGAGCAGGTCGTCGAGCATCGCTACCGCTCGAAGCCGCGGAAGATCCCGTCCGCGTCCACCGACCCCGAGAAGTCCTCGAAGTCCATGTTGGCGAGCGAGAGATTGATCTGGATGGCGCCGACCTGCGCCGGGACGGCCCGGAACTCGTTCAACGACCGTTCGTGCAGGTCGACGACGAGCACCGGCCGCTCGGGGTGCGCAAGCGTCGCGCGGTCGACGATGAGGAGGAAGTACTGGTCGAAGCCGGGGCCGAGGCGGTCAGCGACCTGCGCTTTCGTGGCGTTGGCGTAGGCGGGATCATCCACGACGTGGAAGTTCCCCTGGAAGATCCCGTGGCGTGCGAGCACCGCGTCCCGGGTGGAGCGCCATGCGGCGTCGTCCGAGAAATCGGTCCGGATCAGATAGCCGCCTTCCTCTTCGGGCACTCCGGGCATGGGAGCCTCCGGCCGCTCGAGCCTGTGGGATGGGATCGGCTCGCAGCCCGCCGGGAGCATCGCGGCGGCAAGCACGAGGAGCGCGAGCCGGCACGGCCGCGGCATCGTCAGCTTCGGGGAGGCGCGCCGTCGAAGAAGTCCACGATGCCGGTCTCGAGCGAGTACTCCGCGCCAACGACGAGCAGCGCCTCGTCCCGGATCAGCTGCTCGAGGACCTGCGACCCATGGCGGAGATGATCGGCCGACGCGCGGATGTTGAGGCGCACGGCGTGCCGGACGAGCGCGGCCTCGTCCCGGGCAAGATCGGTCTCGAGCAGGCCCGCCACCGAGGGCCGGACCCGGTCCACGATCGACTGGAGGTTGCGCGACTGGTTGGCGCTCGGCCGCCGCAGCTCCTCCAGCGTCGCCAGCACGGCGCCGCACTGGGAATGCCCGAGGACCACAACGAGCCGCGTCCCGAACCGCTCGGCGGCGAACTCGACGCTCCCGACCTGGGAAGGCGCCACGATGTTGCCCGCCACGCGGATCACGAAGAGGTCCCCGAGGCCCTGATCGAAGACGATCTCTGCCGGGACGCGCGCGTCGGAGCAGCCGAGGATGATGGCGGACGGTTCCTGGCGCATGGTGAGATCGGGACGGCGCGTGTTGCTGAGGAACGGGTCCGCGTGCCGCACGCTCGCCGCGAACCGCTCGTTGCCCGCGCGCAGCCGCTCGAGAGCCTCGAGCGCGCGGTGCATCAGCGGCACCTCCGCCGGAGCACGAGGCCGGCCACGCCGAAGGTCATTCCGGGGATCGCCAGCCACTGCGCATTCGACATGCCGTTTCCTTTCGTGGTATCAGCGTGGCGCGTTCGCGGGCCGCCACGCGGCCGCGCTCGAATCGCACGGCGCCGGGTAGGCAACGAGCAGCCACTGGCGCGTGGCGGGAACGAGCTTTCCGTTCCGGTCGCGTTCGAGCTGGGCGTCGGAGAAGAGCCGGGCCTCACCGCTCAGCGAATCACCGCGCTGCGCCAGCAGCGCCTCGAACCGGACCAGATCGTCGAAGCCCCGGAGCTCGAGCGCGCTCCGCGCCCGCCGCCACCGCACGGCGAGCGCCGCGCCGTTGGACTCGACGAGCCGCGCGATGCCGCTGTCTCCCATCAGTCCGTGCGCGAAGCGCAGCCAGGCGTCGGGCCCCGTCGAATCGGCGGCGAACCGCGCGAGGATGGGGCCGCGGCTGCGATAGCACGCGTCGGCCTCGAGGATGCGAGCCGTGTTGACGGCATCGGTGAAGGCGCGGACCGTCGTAAAGCGGTCCACGACGATGTCCACCGGCTCCGTCGAATCCGTGGCGGCCAGGATACGGCGCGCGATGCTGTCGTTCTCGAAACAGAACCAGGGGCGGCGGTCGTCACCCGGCCAGCGGGGAAGCGTGAGTGCCGACGCGCTGTCCGCCTCGAAGCAGGTCGAGGCGACCTCGGGAAAGTCGAAGTGGGAGATCCGGCGCCCCCGCAGGGGAAGCTCGCCGCGGAAGCGAACCGTGCCGGTCCAGGTAGACATCGCCTCGCTCCACGCCACCTCCGCGGAATCCACCTCGAGTGCGCCCACCTGCTGGCCGCGCCGGATGGATGACGGATCGAACGTGAGCTGTGCCGAGGCGGCTGCGCTCGCGAGCCCGCCCTCCGGCGGCGACGATTTCATCTCCGGCTCCCGGATGCATCCAGTGACGGCGAGCAGGAGCGCGGCGCCTACGGCACGAAGCATCGGACTCTCCGCAGCGGGGGATTCAACGCAATCGCTGAACCTACCGTAAGCGGCCCAGCGGGCGGTGGCAAGCGAGGGTCTCAACGGCCCCAGCGATGAGCCGGGCCGACATGGAGCGCGAGGCCCAGCGACGGAATGACCATCCACCGCGCTGCATACGGTTCTCCCCGGACGATGCGGCCGGGGGAGTGGAGGAGGCTCAGCTCGCCGAAGACGTGAAATCGTCCGGTTCGCCCGTGCAGGCCGGCCAGCATGCCGGCGTGTGTGGCCTTCAGGGATTCGCGCGGGTCGAGCCGATCCTCGTAATGCTCGAACACGAAGCGGGGACCGGCGTACGCGCTCAGCTCCATGCTGCCGGACGAATCGCTCGCGACGAGTCGCTCGGCGGGAATCGAGAAATCGAACGCCGTGACCTGCTCGTCCTGCACGGTGCCCGCCTCGCGGCTGCTCGTCGAGTATGCAAGCGCTGCCGCCACGCTGCTGCGCGGCCCGAGCAGCGGACCGGCCCGCACCTTGGCGCGGACGAAGGTTCCGCCCTGATGGTTCTCGCGTGTTTCCGCGAAGGAGTAGAGCGAGATCCCGAAACGGTCCCCGATCCCCGCGAGCAGGCCGCCGGCGATCATCTCGGTCCGCAGCAGCTCCTGCCCCAGGAACCCGTCCCCGAAGTCGAAGCCGAAGCCCGCACCACTCGCCGGAACGACCGTGCCGCCCTGGGTGAGGGGAATCGGCGCAGGAAGGACGATACGCTCGGGTACGCCGCATCCCGCGAGGATGCCGGCCAGCACGACGAAAGCGCGGCGGCCGTTCCTGGCGCGGCACGGGGTGGCCTTCATGGGTGACTCGCGGCAGTGGGCGACGCGATAGTCATGCGGCCGGATCAAGCCACCGTCAAGGCGGACGCTCGCAGCGTCGAGGAGACATTCCGGGGTTCCGGGCGCGGCGCTACCTTCCGCGATGCTTCCCATCACCAGTGACGCCGTCATCCTCGGCCTGCTTGCCGCAACGCTCGGCGTGGTCTTCTGGACCGCCCGGAGCGAGCGTCCCGGGTTTCGCGCGTTCTACCGGTATGTCCCGTCGCTCCTTCTCTGCTACTTCATCCCATCGCTGTATGGCACCTTCGGGCTGATCGACGCGGAGGAATCGCAGCTGTACACCGTTGCCTCGCGCTATCTCCTTCCGGCGACGCTGGTCCTGCTCACCCTGAGCGTGGATCTCAGGGGAATCCTGCGACTGGGCCCCAAGGCCCTGATCATGTTCCTGACGGGCACCATCGGCATCGTGCTCGGCGGGCCCATCGCCGTACTGCTCTTTTCGGTCATCAGCCCCGAGACGGTGGGCGGCCAGGGGCCGGATGCGATCTGGCGCGGGCTATCGACCATCGCCGGCAGCTGGATCGGCGGCGGAGCGAACCAGGCGGCCATGAAGGAAGTCTTCGAGGTGAGCGACGAGGTCTTCGCGTCGATGGTGGCCGTCGATATCCTCGTGGCGAACGTCTGGATGGCCTTCCTCCTCTTTCTCGCCACGCGCGCGGAGCGCATCGACGCGCGGCTCGGCGCCGACACCTCGGCGATCGACGACCTCCGCCGGCGGGTCACGGAGTTCCGCGAACGCCATGCGCGAATCCCGACGCTGGCGGATCTCATGATCATTCTGGGGATCGGGCTCGGCGCGATGGGCCTCTCGCACCTCATCGCCGATCCGCTGGCCGCCTGGATCGCGGCGACCGCGCCGGACCTCGAGCGGCTCAGCCTCACCAGCTCCTTCTTCTGGATCGTGGTGATCGCGACGACCCTCGGACTTGCGCTGTCGTTCACCCGGGCGCGCGAGCTCGAGGGCGCCGGCGCCTCGATGATCGGCACCGTGCTGCTCTACTTTCTCATCGCCACCATCGGCATGACGATGAACATCACGGCGGTCGTCGAGCGGCCCATGCTCTTCGCGCTCGGGGCCGTCTGGCTCGGCTTCCACGCGCTCCTGCTGCTCGTCGTGGGCCGGCTCATCAAGGCGCCGGTCTTCTACCTGGCCGTGGGAAGCCAGGCCAATGTCGGCGGGGCGGCCTCCGCGCCCGTGGTCGCCTCCGCGTTTCATCCGAGCCTCGCGCCGGTCGGGGTACTGCTCGCGGTGCTCGGGTATGCGCTCGGGACCTATGGGGCGTGGATCAGCGCGCAGATGATGCGGGTCATCGTGGAGTGAGGGCGCCGGCCTCCGCGGACTCCCGGATCCGGAACCGCATCACCGCCGGCACGTCGAGGGAGTCGGTGATGAGTGCATGGATCCGATCGCCGCGAATGATCAGCGGAAACCAGCGGGGGGCGTGTACGGGAAACGCCGCCGTAGCTACATGCCGGCCGGACGTGTCGAAGACGAAGAGCTGCAGTCCATCGCTCGTCC
>JBLNHD010000263.1:0-4601 GCA_050268825.1 Gemmatimonadota bacterium | reverse complement strand
CACCCGCCGGAAAGGCGAGGGCGCCCCACCCCTCGGCGACGGGATCGCTGCAGGTGCGCTCCGTCGTGCGCCACGCGGCATTCGACCCGTCGAGGAATTCGCGGTAGAGCCGCGCGACGGTCGCGTCGCTGATGAGCGCCGTGCGCCGCGCGCCGAGGTGCGCGCGCGCGAGCTCGGGGAGGCGGGCGAGGAGTCCGGGCTCGATGTAGACCGGATACTCACCACGCTCGTGCGTGACGGTGACGGCGGGCCGCGGCGCGGAACGCGTCACCAGGTGACGTCTCCAATGCCGGCCCGGTGATTGGCGAGGCGCGCGAGGGCAAAGAGGAGATCGGAGAGCCGGTTGAGGTACACGAGAAAGAGCGGCGGCACCTCGGCGACGCCCGCCAGGTGCACCACGCTCCGCTCCGCGCGCCGGCAGACGGTGCGCGCGAGGTGCAGCGCGGCGGCCTTCGGCGTGCCGGCGGGAAGGATGAAGGCGCGGAGCGGTGGCAGCTCGGCGTCGGCGGCATCGATGGCCGCCTCGAATGCCGTGACGCGCGCCTCGGAGAGCTCGGCGCGCGCGAGCGCTTTCTTCACCTTGTCGGGATCGGGCGTGGCGAGGTGGCCGCCGATGGAGAAGAGGTCGCGCTGGATGGCGGCGAGAAGGTCATCCGCGAAATCCGTCGGAGCGGTGGCGCGTACGACGCCGAGCGCGGAATTGAGCTCATCCACATCGCCGTAGGCGGCCACGCGCGCGTCGTCCTTGGAGACGCGTCCGCCGCCGAAGAGACCGGTGGTGCCGGTGTCGCCGGTCTTCGTATAGATCTTCATGCGGGCCCTGTCGTTCGCTGTTTCGGCATCGGGCGAATGCTGCATGTCATCCCGAGTCGAGCCCGAGCCCCCCGCCGCGAAGCGGCCAGGGCGATGGGCGAGGCGAGGGATCTACTCTCCCAACCTTTGAGCCTGTATTGAACCCGGGGCCCAACCTTGGCCCCATGTCCCACAGGATATACGCCGTCTACATCCTGGCGAGCCGCTCCCGCGTCCTCTACGTCGGTTCGACTTCGGACCTGATCCGCCGCATCCATCAGCACCGGACGCGCGCCGCGAAGGGCTTCACGCAGAAGTACGGCGCCGACCGGCTGGTCTATTTCGAGCAGACGCCGAATTCCCGCGCCGCCGTGGAGCGCGAGCGCGAGATCAAGGGCTGGCGCCGCGAAAAGAAGGTCCGGCTCATCGAGTCGGTCAATCCCGGGTGGCTCGACCTGGCGGAGGATTGGTTCGAAGGGCCGGTATCATCCCGAGCGAGCCCCCGCAGGGGCGACGAGCATCGCGTTTGTCATCCGGAGCGAGCCCCCGCAGGGGGCGACGAGGGATCTGCTTACCGGTCTCCGGGACTCGCGGAGTAGATCCCTCGCCTCGCCCTGCGCCCTCGCCGCCCTGCGGCGTCGGGCTCGGGCTCGACTCGGGATGACATGCGCGGCGGCCTACCTGCGGCCACCGTCCCCGACGCCAAGCGTCGCGTCCACACGCCCGCGTCCCACGCCCCGCGCCCCCTACCGTGGCATGCATTCACTCTCCATCTCCGCCGCAGCCACCACCACGTTGTCGCTCGGCTGGATGATGCCCCACATGACCGTTCCGTCCCGCACGTCCACCTGTTCCATCCAGAGATTGTCGCGGTCGAAGCCGAAATCGCTGACGGCGCCGAGGCGGCGCCAGAAGTGGGCGCGGCCGCTGCGGAAAGGCGAGAGGTGGCCGCGGCGGGTGACGAGATAGGTCGGGCGGAAGACGAACTGCTGCCAGGTGCCCGCCTCGTCCCAGACCATCACGCCGGCGGCGACGAGCGTATCGCGGCCCTCCTCCGGCACGCGGCGCTCGCGCAGGGAGACGGCGTAGCGCACGCGGCCGTCGCCCACGTGGAAGGGGGTGACATCGCCGGCGTCGATGTCGCCGAGGGAATTGATCTCGATCGGGCGGTCGGCGAGCGGGCGTGCGCGCACGGTCGGGTGCTGCGCGGCGAGGGAGGAATCGATGGCGCGGCGGGTACGGTCGACGAGCGCGGTGATGAGCGCGTCGTCGGGGAGGGGCAGCGGCTCGCGCTCGACGAACCCGTCGGGCGGCGTCTCGGTGCGCGCGGTGACGAGCGAGCCGATCACCGGGCCGCGGAGCGCCGGCCCCGCCTCGCGGCGAGCCTCCTCGACCACCAGCTCCATCTGCGAGCCGCGCCAGCCGCACCGACCGGCGCGGAGCACCAGCGACGTGGCGATGACGCCGGTGCGTCCCTCCGGCGTCCCGACGCGGCCGAGCTGCACGACGGGGCCGCGGATGTCCTCCTTGCCGGTGCGGAGCGGGATGCGCATGAGGCCGGCCCGCGAGAGCGCCTCCCACGGCTCCGTGGTGCGCCGGGGCGCGTAGCGGCGCACGAGCTCGGCGATGAGCGCGGTGTCGCTCGAAAGGAGGTGCACGGCGCGGTTCGTGCCCTCGCCGACGAAGCTGCCGACGAGACGACCGGCGGAATCGATGCGCGCGTCGCTCGCGCTGGTCATCCGCTCGATGGCGGCGGGCGGCCGCTCGCGCAGTGCTTCCTCGAGGAACTGGCCGACGGACGCGCAGCCGGCCAGCACGAGCAGCGCGGCCGCGACGAGCGCGGCGCGGTGACGGGAGAGCGTGGTGAGCATGGGATGGGAATATAGGGGGAGGGGTGGAGGGAGGGTGCTATATTGGGGGGACTCGCAGGGAGGCGGGACTCGGGACGGGGGACTCCAAGGGCCGGTCTCGAGCGCCCGAGTCGCGCATCCCGCGCCTCGAGTCCCGCGCCCACGCGCCCCCTCGACCACGAAACGCCCTTGCCCGACACCCTGAAGGACATCACCGTCATCGGCGGCGGCCCCACCGGACTCTTCGCGGCGTTCTACGCGGGCATGCGCGGCGCGTCGTGCCGGATCATCGACGCGCTGCCCGCGCTCGGCGGCCAGCTGATGGCGCTCTACCCCGAGAAGTACATCTTCGACGTCGCCGGCTTTCCCAAGGTGCTCGCGAAGGACCTCGTGCGTGACATGTCGGCGCAGGCGCTGCAGTTCGGCGCCTCGGTGCACCTGGCGGAGACGGTCACCGGCCTGCGCCGCGTCGAGGACCCGGATGGCGGACTGGGGCACTTCCTGCTCGAGACCTCGGAGAACGTCTATCCCACCCGCACGATCGTCATCGCGGCCGGGATCGGCGCGTTCGAGCCGCGCAAGCTGCCGCTCGACGGCGTGGAGCAGTGGGAAGGGCGGGGACTCTACGACAAGGTGCTCGAGCCGAGGATGTTCGCCGGCCAGCGCGTGCTGCTCGTGGGCGGCGGCGACTCGGCGCTCGACTGGACGCTCAACCTCATGGGCATCGCGCAGTCCATCACGCTGATCCACCGGCGCGACCAGTTCCGCGGGCATGCCGCCACCGTGGCGCAGGTGATGGAGCACGCGCATCGCGGGAGCTGCACGGTGCACACCTTCACGGAGGTCTCCGCGATCCACGGCACCGACCGCATCGAGCGCGTGACGCTGCGCCACGCGAAGACGAATGCCGAGCACGACCATCAGGTCGACGCGCTGATCCCCCTCCTGGGCTTCCACTCGGACCTCGGCGCCATCCGCGAATGGGGCCTCGACACCGACCGCGCCGACATCAAGGTGGACACGGTGATGTCCACCAACGTCCGCGGCATCTACGCCGCGGGCGACATCACGTCGTATCCAGGCAAGCTCAAGCTGATCGCGGTCGGGTGCGGCGAGGCGTGCATCGCAGTGAACAACGCGGTGCACCTCATCAACCCGAAGGCCAAGGTGAACCCGGGGCACTCGTCGAATCTGGCCATCTTCGGGCAGGCGGAGTAGGAGCGGTCCCTATTTCACCTTCTTCCGCCGCCGCATGTCCCGCACGTGCTTCGGCCGGAGGAAGAACCGGAGCGACGCTGCGCCGGGGGCGATACGGTCGAGGTCCAGGCCGAGGACGCCGCTCTTCGGAAAGTCGATGGTGAGGCCATCCGACGTGCCGGTGAGGAGGAGCGAGGCGAGCTCCTCGACCCAGGCCGAGTTCCACACTAGCGCCACCACCGAGACGCGTCCGAGCGCTTCGACGTCCTTCCGGATGGCGTCGAGGTCCACGTCGCGCGCCAGTGCCTCGGAGGCGACCGACTCGAGGTCGAGCTCCATCTCCTCGATCATGATCTCCGCCGTCTGCTGGGCGCGCACCCAGGGACTCGTGAGGACCGCTTCGGTAGTGCAATCCAGCCGGCCGAGGGCGCGGCTGATCTCGGAATGGAACTCCCGACCGAGATTGGTGATCGGGCGGAGAGAGTCGTCGGGCCACCGCGCGGGATCGCGTTCGGCGGCACGGGCATGGCGGACCAGAAGGAGCAGCATAGCTCGCAGGCGGACAGAAGAATGGGCGGGCACGGCCGGTGTGGCCTGCCCCGCGCGCTTCCAGTGTCGCACCCCGCCCCCCGCGGCGCCGTGATCCGGCGCACCATTCATTCTTCTTTTCTGGTTCTTCGCGCCTTCGCGCCGAAAATAGAAACCCTCTAACGCCGGGCCATGGCCACCACGATGGAGTCGATTCGCGCGAGGGCCGCCCGG
>JBLNHD010000262.1:0-17613 GCA_050268825.1 Gemmatimonadota bacterium | reverse complement strand
ATTTCCCAGTAGCCGGAGACCTGTCGGAAGGCCGCGTTGAGCGGGTGGTCGTTCTTCAGCACGGCGAGCGCTTCCTCGTCGCTCGCCGGCCAGAACTGGCGGTTGATGGCGCTCCGCGACTCCCGCATGACGGGCTCGCGCCGCAGCTCGTAGAGGCGGATGACGAGATCAGCGTCGTGATGATCGGGCATGTCCTTCTGGAGTTGCATGCGCTCGGATCCGGAAAGGGTGGCAGGGAGGACGACGGAAGGTAGGAGCCACGCGTCCGACCGTCCAGAAGCGGACCGCATCAGCGCGGGATGGTATGTTCCATGGGCGTCGGGCCAGGCACGCACCCGTATCCGGAGGCTTCAATGAAAGTGGCGACCCTCGTCGGTATCCTGCTGATCGGACTCGGCATCTTCGGCTTCGTCGCAGGCGGATTCTCCTTCACCAAGCGGGAAAAAGTGCTGGACGTGGGGCCGATCGAGGCCACGGCCGAGACGGAGGAGAACGTGGCGATCTCCCCGATCCTGAGCGGCATCGCCTTGGTGGCCGGGCTCGGCCTCGTGATCGCGGGCACGCGCCGGTCGGTCTAGCACCCGGACGCTTCTGAAACGGAAAAGGGGCCACCGGAGGTGGCCCCTTCTTCACTGTGCCGGGGTTCAGTTGCCGGCGGGACCCGGGAGCGGGCCGGGGGTGGGTGCGGACTCGCCACCGAGCTGCACCTCGACCTCGGTCGAGCCCTCGACCTCGGTGGGAATCACGACGCCGTCCGCGCCCAGGACGCGGAAGAGCTGCCACTGCTGCTGGCGTGCCGCGGAGGTCTTCCGGCCGTTGTACATGAGCGAGACGATGAGCACGCCTTCCGGGCGCCCGAGGTAGCCGACCACGGTCGTGACTTCGTTCAGCGTGCCCGTCTTGGCGCGCACGACGCCGGTTTCGGGCAGCCCGGCAGCGAGGCGGCGCAGCGTACCGCTGCCGTTGGCCGGGAGCAGGAGGGGGAAGTTCCGCCCTGCCGCCGTGGCCGGAAAGCGGGCCAGGTACGATACGAACGTCGACGGCGCCACCCGATCCTCATAGGAGAGGCCGCTCCCGTCCACGAGCCGCACCGGCGCCTCGGTTCCCGAGACGCGCCGGACGTGCTCGGTCAGCGCCGCCGATGCCTCGGGCCCGCGCCCCGCCGCCCACTGCAGGAGGAGCTCGGCGCCGATGTTGAGGCTCCTCCGGTTGACTTCGCTCGCCACCGAGTCGAGCGGAGGGGAGGTGACTTCCGCGAGTACCCGGATCGGCGTCTCGGTGCGGGGCGCGGGGGTCGACTTCTGGACCCACTCGATGCCGGCGCGCGCGAGAGCCGAAGCCCAGACCGCCTGAAGGACGACTTTCGGCTTGTTGGCCGTGGCGCCGTACTGGCGGGCGCCGGCCCTGACGCCGAGCGTACCGCTGATGAGCCAGGAGCCGTCTGCCTGCGCCGTGAAGCGGAGACGCGACCGGCGCCCGGCGACGGTCTTTGCGGTGATCTTGAGAAGGCTGCTGACGCCCTCGGGCGCGGCGGCGGTGAGGCGAACGCGCTGGCCGACCTTGGCGCCGGGCCGGACGGTGAACGACACGACGTTCTCGTGGAGCGTGACCGGTCCGATGAGCGGTGCGAAGAGCCTGCCACGATGGCGCGCGGCCCAGACGGACGGCCAGGAGGCATCCGCCAGACCTTCCGCGCTCTTGACCTCGAACGGCCCGGTGATGCGCCGGATCCCCTGCGCGTGCATCTGGCTCGCCAGGTCGAAGAGCGAAGGACCGTAGCCGGCGCCACGCTCGAGCGTCACATCCCCGTTCAGCTCCAGCGCCCAGGATCCGACCCACTGACCCGTCGTCCGGTCGAGATGTCCTTCGCCGACGACACGCGTGGCGCGCCGGGCATCGCTGCCGAGCACGCTGCGGGCAAATCCGGTCGTGAAGAGCTTGACGGTCGAGGCGGGGACGAGCGGCTCATCGGCGGCCACGCTCCAGATGATCTGCCCCTGGTCGTTCGCGATGGCAATGCCCCAATTGCCGGGTGCAAGACGCGATGCATCCTGCCACCATTCCGCGACCTGCGTGCGGACGGCGTCGAGTTCGCCCTGCGCCCGGAGCGGCTGCGCGACAAGGAGCGCGATGGCGGCGGCAAGAGCGCCGGGACGCCAGCTGCGGCTACGGGACAAATGGCGGCTCAGGGACACGGGCTTGGCAAGCCTCCGGTTCCGGTGATGCAGGTGGTCCGAGGATGTCGGCGGCGCTGCTGGCGGGGTCTCCATGCAACAGTGCTGTGCAAGAGGCGCACCAGAACAGTATCGTCTTCCGCCCGGCTAAACTCAAGGGGCCGTTGTTCTTGATTCGAGCCGTCGGGACCCGCCACCAATCCGACGGAGTTCCGTGCCCCCGGGATTCACCGCCCCGCTGACCAGAGGGGCAAGATCCGCACCCGCCGGAAGGCCCGGAATACGTAGGCCGGAAGGCCGCCTGCTGTCTGTGAGCAACGGCTGACTGGACGGCCAGTCCACCGGATAAAGCAAGAATAACCCCCGGGGCACCCCCGGGGGGCCTGCCACCACGCCGTCAGCGCAGCAGCGTCTTGGCGATCGTCTGAAGCTGCATGTTGCTCGTGCCTTCGTAGATCGTCCCGATCTTGGCATCCCGATAGAACTTCTCGGCCGGATACTCCTTCGAGTACCCGTACCCGCCGAAGAGCTCGAGGCACTGTGAGGTGACGCGGTCCGCCACCTGGGAGCTGAAGAGCTTCGCCATGGCGGCCTGCTGCGCGAACGGCTCCCCCGCCTCCTTGAGCCGGGCCGCATTGTAGACCAGGAGGCGTGCCGCTTCGATGTCGGTGGCCATCTGGGCGATCTGGAACTGGACCCCCTGGAACTCGGCGATCGGCTTGCCGAACTGGCGCCGTTCCTTGATGTAGGCGACGGCCGCCTCGAGCGCCCCCTGGGCGACCCCGATCATCTGCGCGCCGATCCCGATCCGGCCTTCGTTCAGCGTCTCGATGGCGATCTTGTAGCCCTGTCCCACCGGTCCGAGCACGTTCTCCGCCGGCACCCGGCACTCCTCGAGGATCAGCTCGGTGGTGCTGGACGCGCGGATCCCGAGCTTGTCCTCCTTCTTCCCGACGCTGAAGCCCGGGAAGCCCCGTTCCACGAGGAACGCGGTGATGCCCTTGTAGCCTTTCGAGAAGTCGGTGTTGGCGAAGACGATGAAGAACTCCGCCTCACCGCCATTCGTGATCCAGAACTTGCGGCCGGTGAGGGCCCAGCCGCCGTCCTTCTGGTCCGCGCGCGTCTCGAGCGCAAAGGCGTCGCTGCCGCTCGCCGGCTCCGACAGCGCGAAGGCGCCGAGCATGTCGCTCGTCAGGCGGGGGAAGTACCGCTGCTTCTGTTCGTCGCTGGCCCAGCGGAGGATGGCGTTATTCACGAGCGTGTTGTGCACGTCCACGTAGATCGCGGCAGAGGCGTCCACCTGCGCCAGCGCCTCGATCGCGAGCACGGCGAGGAAGATCCCGCCCGCCGACCCGCCAAGCGCCTCCGGCACCTCGATCCCCATGAGGCCCATCTCGAAGAACTTGGGGATGATGTCGGTGTTGAACTTCGCCGCCTCGTCCATCGCGCTTACATGCGGGCGCACCTCGGCTTCGGCGAAGTCGCGCACCGCATCGCGGAACATCGTCTCCTCCTCGGAGAGCGTCGTGAGGGGGTGCGGCGCGGTCGAGAGTTCCTGCATGGGAGAGTCTCCGCTGAGGTCCGAGCGATCACCGGGAGGAGAAGATACCGCCGGGGTGGCCTCCCCTCAACGTAACTGGTCGCCGGCCCCGATCACGTCGAGCGCCACGGGCACCCGGCCGAGCGGCGCCGAGACCTGGACGCCCTGCACGCGGCTCCGCACCGCCGCCAGCATCTCCCGCGCGATGGCGACGCCTTCGGCCAGGGCGGCTTCCTTCCCCTCGGCGCTGGCGCGCCGCATCCGGCCGAGCACGGCGTCGGGGACCGAAATGCCGGGGACCTCGTTCGCGAGGAACTCCGCGTTGCGGAGCGACACGAGCGGCCAGATCCCGGCCACGATGGGGATGCCGAACGGCTCCACCCGCGCGAGGAAGCGGTCGAGCTGCGCCAGGTCGAATACGGGCTGGGTGACGGCGTACTCCGCCCCGGCTTCGACCTTCCAGGCAAACCGCCTGAGCTCGCGCTCGAAATCGGGAGCCGCCGGATTCACGCCGACGCCGATCACGAACTTCGTGGCACCGCCGAGCGGGTTGCCGCCGGGGTCGAGGCCATGGTTGAGCCGCGAGACAAGGTTGGTGAGGCCGATCGAATCGATGTCGAAGACGGCCGTCGCGTCGGGGTACGGCCCCATCTTCGGCGGATCACCCGTGATGAGCAGGAGGTTGTCGAGCCCGCTCGCGGCGGCTCCGAGGAGGTCGGAGAGCATCCCGAGGAGGTTCCGGTCGCGGCAGGCGTAGTGGACCACGGCCTCGAGCCCCACCTCGCGCTGGATGAGCAGGCCCGAGAGCAGCGCGCCCATGCGGCTCTGCGCGCGGGGGCCGTCCGGCACGTTCACGGCATCGACGCCGGCCTCCTTGAGCTGGCGCACCTGCGCGTACATCGGCCGCGGATCGATGCCCTTCGGCGGGACGATCTCGACCGTCGTGATGAACCTCCGGGCGGCGAGCTTCGCGCCCAGGGCGGTGCGATCCGCGAGCGGCACCGGCTCGAGGGCCGCTGTGGGGAGCGGCGCGACGCTCACGACGTTGACGTGGCGGGGCGAGACGCTCTGGACGAATCCGACGATGGCCTTGATGTGCTCGGGCGTGGTGCCGCAGCAGCCGCCGACGAAGCGCGCCCCGGCCTCGACGATGCGCCGGGCATAGCTCGCCATGTACTCGGGGCTCGCCATGTAGATCTTGCGGTCTCCCACTTCGCGGGGGAGTCCGGCGTTGGGCTGCGCGGCGAGCGGCACCGTGACGACGCGTGCCAGCGCTTCGATGGCTTCGAGCACGCCATGCGGGCCCACGGAGCAGTTGACGCCGACCACGTCCACGCCGAGCGCTTCGAGCGCGGGACCGAAGGTGGCAGGGTCGGTGCCGTAATGCGTGCGCCCATCCGTGCCGACCGTCATCTGCGCGATGATGGGGAGGTCCGACTGCGCGCGCACGGCGGCCACGGCCGCGCCGAGCTCCGACACGTCGCTGAAGGTCTCGAGGATGAAGCCGTCCACGCCCCCGTCGAGCAGCCCGCGCACCTGCCGCGCGAACGCGGCCTCGGCCTCCGCGAGGGAGAGCTCCCCGAACGGTTCCACGCGGACGCCGAGCGGCCCGATGGCGCCGGCCACCGCCGCCCGCTCGCCGGCCGCGTCCCGCGCGAGCTGGGCCGCCGCGGCGTTGATGCGCTCGGTGTCTGCGGCGAGCCCGTGGCTCGCCAGCTTGAGCGGGTTGGCCCCGAAGGTGTTGGTCTCGAGCAGCTCGGCACCCGCGCGCACGTAGTCGCGGTGGATGTCGCGGATCAGGTCGGGCTGCCGGAGGTTGAGCTCGTCGTAGCAGACGTTCAGGAACACGCCGCGGCCGTACAGCATCGTGCCCATGGCGCCGTCGACGACGTGGACCCGTCCATCGGCCAGGAGCTCACGCAGCGTGCGCATGCGGCCTCCCTCTCACCGGTCGTACCCGAGGTTCGGCGCCAGCCACCGTTCCGCCTCCGCGAGGGTCCAGCCTTTCCTCCGCGCGTAATCCTCCACCTGATCCTTCCCGATCTTCCCGAGCCCGAAGTACCGCGTCTCGGGCCGCCAGAAGTAGTACCCGCTCACCGACGCGCCCGGGAGCATCGCGCAGCTCTCGGTCAGCTCGATGCCCACATCGCCGGCGCCGAGGAGCTGGAAGATCGTGCGCTTCTCGGTGTGATCGGGGCAGGCAGGATACCCGGGGGCCGGGCGAATGCCCTGGTAGGCCTCGCGGATGAGCTCCGCATTGCTCAACTGTTCGCCGCGAGCGTAGCCCCACAGCTCCTGCCGCACCCGCTCGTGAAGCCGCTCGGCGAATGCCTCGGCCAGGCGATCGGCCAGCGCTTCGGCGAGGATGGCAGCATAGTCGTCCTGGGCCGCGCGGAATCCGGCGAGAAGGTCGGCGAGTCCGGCACCTGCCGTGACGGCAAAGAGCCCGACGTAGTCCGGGACGCCCGCGTCGGCGGGGGCCACGAAGTCGGCGAGCGCGTAATTCGAGCGCCCCTCCGCCTTGGCCATCTGTTGCCGGAGCGTGTGGAGCGTGGCGATGACGCCGCCGCCGGCATCCAGGAGCTCGATGTCGTCGCCGAGGGCGCGCGCCGGATGGAACGCCACCACCCCGCGTGCGCGCAGCTGCTTCTGGTCCACGATGCGCGCCAGCATCCGCTGTGCATCGGCGAAGAGCGAAGATGCGGCGGCACCCACCTCGGGATCCGTGAGGATCGCCGGGTAGTGACCCCGCAGCTCCCAGGTCTGGAAGAACGGCGTCCAGTCGATGCGCTCGACCAGCTCGGGCAGCGGGTAGTCCTCGAAGCGCCGCACACCGGTGAAGCTCGGCGCCGGCGCCGGCGTCCACGCGACCGCCGGCCGCGCGCGTCGCGCCGCCTCGATCGGCTGGAGCCGCTCGCCGGCGGCGCCGGCCCGGCTCGAACGCACCGCCCGGTACTCCTCCCGCATCGCCGCGACATAGTCGGTGCGGAGCGTGTCGCTCATCAGGTTCGACGCCACGCCCACGGCGCGCGAGGCATCGAGCACGTGGATCGTGGGGCCGCGACGGTATCCCGGCTCGATCTTCACGGCGGTGTGCGCCCGCGAGGTCGTCGCGCCGCCGATGAGGAGCGGGACGTCGAACTCCTCGCGCTCGAGCTCGGTGGCCACGAAAGCCATCTCTTCGAGCGAAGGCGTGATCAGGCCGCTCAGCCCGATGATGTCCACCTTCTCGCTCCGCGCCGTCTCGAGAATCCGGGCCGAAGGCACCATCACGCCGAGGTCGATGACGTCGAAGTTGTTGCACTGCAGCACCACGCCGACGATGTTCTTGCCGATGTCGTGCACGTCGCCCTTGACGGTGGCGAGCAGGATCTTCCCCTTGGGCCGCGCCTCCTGGCCATTGCCCCTGAGCTTCTCCGCCTCGATGTACGGGATGAGGTGGCCCACCGCCTTCTTCATGACGCGCGCGCTCTTCACCACCTGCGGGAGGAACATCTTGCCCGCGCCGAAGAGATCGCCGACGACGTTCATGCCGTCCATCAGCGGGCCCTCGATGACCTCGATGGGCCGGGCGAACGACTGCCGCGCCTCCTCGGTGTCCTCGATGATGTAATCGGTGATCCCCTCGACGAGCGCATGGGAGAGCCGCTCGCGCACGGGGAGCGCGCGCCACGCGAGGTCGGCGCCCTTGGCCGCGGGGCCGCCCTTCACCTGGTCCGCGACGGCGAGCAGCCGGTCGGTGGCGTCGGGGCGGCGGTCGAGCACCATGTCCTCGACCAGCTCGAGGAGCCCGGGGTCGATGTCGCTGTAGATCGCGAGCTGGCCCGCGTTCACGATCCCCATGTCCATGCCCGCCGCGATCGCGTGGTAGAGGAACACGGTGTGGATCGCCTCGCGCACGGGGTCGTTGCCGCGGAACGAGAACGACACGTTGCTCACGCCGCCGCTCACGAGGGCGTGCGGCAGCTCCGCCTTGATGCGGCGGACCGCATCGATGTAGGCAACCGCGTACCCCGCGTGCTCCTCGATACCCGTGCCGATCGCGAAGATGTTGGGGTCGAAGATGATGTCTTCCGGCGGCAGGCCCACGCGCTCCGTCAGGATCCGGTAGGAGCGGCGGCAGATCTCGACCTTCCGCTCGGTCGTGTCGGCCTGGCCCTGCTCGTCGAAGGCCATGACCACGACGGCCGCGCCGTACCGTCGCACGAGCTCCGCCTGCCGGACGAACGGTTCTTCGCCCTCCTTGAGGGAAATCGAGTTCACCACCGACTTGCCCTGCACCCGCTTGAGCCCCGCCTCGATGACCGACCACTTCGACGAATCGATCATCACCGGGACCTTGCTGATCCCCGGCTCCGACGCGACGAAATTGAGGAACGTGGCCATGGCCCGCTCGGAATCGAGCATGGCCTCGTCCATGTTGACGTCGATCATCTGCGCGCCGCTTTCCACCTGCTGGCGTGCCACGTCGAGCGCGGCCTCGAACTGGCCCTCGAGGATGAGCCGCGCGAAGCGGCGCGAGCCGGTGACGTTGGTGCGCTCCCCGACGTTCACGAAGAGCGAATCCGGGCCGATCGTGAGCGGCTCGAGGCCGCTGAGGCGGGTGCGGCGCTCGACCGGCGCCGGCTTTCGCGGCGGCTTGCCCGCCACGGCCGCCGCGATGGCGGCGATGTGGGCAGGAGTGGTCCCGCAGCAGCCGCCGGCGATCGCGAGGAGGCCGTGCTCCGCCCATTCGCCGATCTGCCGTGCCATCGTCTCCGGCGATTCGTCGTACCCGCCGAATTCGTTCGGGAGCCCGGCGTTCGGATGGGCGCTAACATGGATCGGTGCGATCCGGGCCAGGTCCTGCACGTACGCCCGCAGCTGCCTGGCGCCGAGCGCGCAGTTGAGCCCGATGCTGATGGGGCGCGCATGCGCCACCGAGTTCCAGAAGGCTTCGACCGTCTGGCCCGAGAGGGTCCGGCCGCTGGCGTCGGTGATCGTGCCCGAGATCATGACCGGGAGGCGCGCGCCGCGCTCCGCGAAGAGCGCCTCGAGCGCGAAGATCGCCGCCTTGGCGTTCAGCGTGTCGAAGATCGTCTCGATCAGCAGGAGGTCCGCGCCGCCTTCCACCAGGCCGCGCGCCGCGTCGAGGTAGCCGGCGGCGAGCGCGTCGAACGTGACGTTGCGCGCCGCCGGATCATTGACGTCGGGCGAAAGGGAGGCGGTCCGCGTCGTCGGCCCGAGCACCCCGGCCACGTACCGTGGCCGGCCCGGCTCGCGCGCCTCGAACGCGTCCGCTGCGGCGCGCGCGAGGCGTGCCCCCTCGCGGTTCAGCTCGTGGGACAGCTCCTCCATCCCGTAGTCCGCCATGGCGACGGCGTTCGAGGTGAAGGTATTGGTCTCGATGATGTCGGCGCCCGCCTCGAGATACTGGCGATGAATCCCGGCGATGATCTCCGGCTGCGTCAGCGTGAGGAGGTCGTTGTTGCCGCGCAGGTCCAGGTGCCACCCGGCAAAGCGCTCGCCGCGGTACTCGGCTTCCCCCAGCCGGTGGGACTGGATCATGGTTCCCATCGCGCCATCGAGCACGAGAATGCGGCTCGCGAGCAGCGCGTCGAGCAGCGCGAGGCGCGACTCGCGCGTGAAGGGCGGGGCAACGGCGGACATGGTCAAGGCAGGACCTCGAAGCGACGAACCCGGCGCCAAAACGGCGCCGGGTCCCGGTGCGTTTTAGCGGATTGTTTAACGTGGCCGCAAGCTGCGCAAATCGCCACGGAACGGTTGTACGGCAAAGATAGCGCGAACGCGCCCGGTGGGGCAGGGGTCAGGCGATGCCGAGCCGGGCCGCTGCTTCCGTGACACTCACGCCCGCGGCAATGACCGTCTTGCTCCGGCTCGCGTGCCCGCCGGTGATCGTCACCGCGCGCGGCGGAACCCCGAGCGCGTCCGCCAGGAACCGCACCAGCGCTTCGTTTGCGGCGCCATCGATCGGAGGCGCCGCGAGCCGGATGCGGATCCGATCGCCGAAGCGCCCGGCGATTTCCGATCGCGCTGCCCGGGGCTGCACCCGCACCGAGAGCCGCACGCCCTCCCGGACCGGCTCGATCGGCGTCACCGGAGCAGAAGCGAGAAGACGACCCGCTCGAGGAGGAACAGCAGGAAGTAGGCCGCGATCGGAGAAACGTCGATCGGGCCGAACGTGGGAATCACGCGTCGGAGCGGAACGATGAGCCAGTCGGTGAGCCGGTAGGCGGCCCGCAGCCACCAGTGGTGGGGGGACACGCCGAACCAGGAGGCGATCACCCGGACCACGATCGCCACCTGCAGGACCGTGAAGACGAGCTGCAATGCCGCCACGACCCAGGCACCCGGGCCGCTCTGCGCCAGCAGGTACAACCCGACGATGGTGCCGGTGGCGAGGCGGAAGAGCCACAACAGGAGCAGGCCCGCTACGACGACGATGCCGAGCAGCCAGTAGGGAGCGTCCTGCGGATTGGCGCCGTACCGGACGATACGGCGCTCGACCGGCACGAGCACCGGATCGCTCGCGCGCCGGACGAGGCGGGGCCACCCGCCGAACGGCTGGAGCCGCCGCGCCCGCACCGCCCAGTGCGTCAGCGCGACGACACCGGCGGCGGCAAAGGCGGCAACGATGACGCCGCGCAGGATCGCGTCGATGGTGGGAAGCACGCCTATTCGCCGCCGGCCGTGATCTCGCGGATCTCGCCGGCGGTGGTGAGGCAGCGCAGCACGTAGCGCCCGTCGGCGATCGCCGCCGACTCGAGCAGCTCGAGGCCGCCGGAGCACTCCCGGAGCGCACGGCCCTCGGTGCGCCGGAAGGCGACCGTGGCCACGGCCCCATCGCCCACGAGCGCGAACGAGCGGGCGAACTCGGGCGTCAGGCTGTCCACGCCGAGGTGACGGAGGGTACGGGGAAGCCGGTTGCGGTTGGCGCCGCGATACTCCGCGAGCTGGTCGAGAAGCCGCAGCACTTCACGCCCGAGGCGGCCCGCGTCGGCCTCCGCGGTCGGGACCTCGGAAGGGGCCGGGCGAGCCGCCTCGGGTTCGGCGCGACACGCGGAGCCGAGCAGGACGGCCAGGGCCAGCGTGGCCGGGCGCGTCATTCCATCACGAATTCGCGGTTGAACACGACCTCGAAGCTGAAGGTCTTGGGCCGCGAGCGGCTCTCCATGGCATCGGCGATCCGCCGCAGGCGGTCGGGGATGCCAAGGATCTTCTCCTGCGCCTTGCGGCCCATCTCGTTGAGGCCGGTGAGCGTCTCGATCTTCCAGTACTTGATCTGCTCCTGGACGATGCGGAGATAGTCCCGCGGGCCGTAGATGCCGGAGCGGCGGATCACGTCGGCCAGCTCGCGGAAGCCCGGCATCGTGACGCCCGGCATGTCGATGCTCGGCAGGATGAACGACGCCGAGTGGAGCGCCTGGTCGGGGTCGCGCTTGAGGATCTCGTTGAACACCGAGCGGTAGAAGGCAAAGTGCCGCGCTTCCTCGCGCGCGATGCGGTCGAGCACCATGCCGAGCGTAGGTTCGTACTCCTGCACGATCTTCCCGGTGGCGGCGTGCGAGTGCTGCGTGGCGCGCTCCTGCACGGTGGTGTAGGCGAAGACCCGGTATGGGTCCTTGTCCCACTCGGGGTGGAACCCGGCCTTGAGGTACTCGAACTGCATCTCCTCGATGCGGCGCTGCTCGAAGATCCGCGTATCCCGCGAATAGTCGTGCAGGACCTGGCCATGCCGGTCTTCCTCGGCGGTCCAGAGGTTGTTCCAGTGCCGCCAGTGGCTGTCGTCGCCGAGGTGGACGGCAAGGAGTCGATGGAAGTGGGGAAGGCCTTCTTCGGTGAGCGTGTTCAGGGCGAGTGCCGCGCGCGCATGATCGGGGATGCCCTCGGCCCGCTTCTGCATGGCGAGGCGATGCGCTTCCGGATCCTCCCCCGGCGGCGGGCCGAGCAGGTCGCTCGGGAACCAGAGCTCGCGCTTCGCTTCATGGTCGGCCCGCATCTCGCGGACGACGGGCTCGAGGTCCTTGAGGACTTCGACCTTGGTCAGGGCATCGCGTTCATCCTGCGTCAGACTCATATGAACTCGTGGGCGGCATGCGCCGCTCGACAGCGAGAAATAGTTGCGTGCGACCGGTCCCGAAAAGGCGTGGACCGGCACCGAAAGGTAATCGGGCCGGTCCACGCACCGCCATTTTGACGCTCATTCTCCGATGTCGAGCCGCTTCTCCATGAGCATCCAGGTGCTCTCGCCGAAATAGCGCTCCCGCCGCAGCACACGCGTCCAACCGAGCGCCGCGAGCAGGCCCTCGGCCCGGAAGTCGTCGGTCCAGAATTCCGCCAGGTGGGCCGCCTCATCGCGCGAACGCCGCTCGAAGGCCGCGAGCAGGCGGTGCGCATGGCCGCGACCGCGCTCTTCCGGCGCCACCGCGACGTCGATCAGCTGGGCCACGCCGCCGCGGAGCGAGAAGCGCAGGCCCCCGATCCAGTCGCCGATCTCGTTGCTGAGCACGAGGTAACGCTCGTCCGCGGGACCGACGCGCCCCGAGCCTTCGGCCTCCAGTTCCAGCAGTTCGCGGAACCAGTTGCCGAAGTCTTCGTCCTGCCCGAGATCACGGATCGTCAGTTCGCTCATGGCCTGCTCCCGGCAGTTCCTGCCAGAAACGCTCCTGCACTGCGTCTATGCATATAGGATGCCGGAAGGCCCGGCGGTGATTGCACGCACGCCGGAGGCGACGGCGACGGACTTAGGTTACCTGCCGGGGCCGGTTGGACATGCCGGCGAACCGCCCCCGCGCGCAGCGATGTGCGCCGATCCTGCGGCGCAGGGCCTACATCAGGAGATGTCATGACCGAGCCCGGGCACACACGGCCGGCGATCGTGAGCTGTCCGACCTGCAGAAAGCTCAACCGGGTGGATCTCGCGCGGGTGGCAGCCGGCCCCAGGTGCGCCGCCTGCGGCCGGGCGATCCATCTGGAGCGTCCCCTCCCGGTGACGGACGCGACATTCGACCGGGTCATCGCCGGCACCGATGCGCCGGTGGTGGTGGACTTCCATGCCGACTGGTGCGGACCCTGCCGGATGATGGAGCCGATCCTCGACAACTTCGCCGGCGCGCACGCGGGGCGGCTCCTCGTGCTCAAGCTCGATACCGATGCCAACCCGGGCGTGGCAGGACGCTTCGGAATCCGCGGAATCCCGACGCTCATCGCCTTCCGGAACGGGCGCGAGACCGGGCGCCATACGGGCACCGCGGACTTTCCCCTGCTCGGCCGGCTGGCGGGCGTCTGAGGAGGTTCAGCCGAGTCCGAGCGCGATCGCTGCCGCGACCGCTGCGGCGCCAGTCAGGAAGAGGACGAGGAAGAGAGGAAGGGCAAACCGGAACCACCGGTCGAACGGCACTCCCGCAGCGGCGAGGACGGCCATGAGCGAGCCGTTCGTCGGCGTGATCAGCTCGCAGAGTCCCGCGCCGTACTGGAAGGCGAGCACGGTGACCTGCCGCGCAATGCCGAGGAGATCCGACAGGGGAACGAGGATCGGCATGGTCAGCACCGCCTGGCTGCTCACGCTTGGTACCGGTACGTGGATCGCGACGTGGACGCCCATCATGCCGAGCGCCGAGGCGGTGGGCGGCAGCTCGTCGAGCGGGGCAACGAGTCCCTGGACGATGGTGTCGAGCACGACGCCCTGCTCGAGCACGACCGAGATGGCCTTCGCGAATCCGATGAGGAGCGCGGCTCCGGTCATCGAGCGGAATCCTTCGGCAAAGGCGGCCGCCGTGCCCCCCGCGCCGAGTCCGGCCACCAGCCCCGCGATGATCCCGACGATCACGAACATCGCCGACAGCTCGTCGAAGCCCCATCCCAGCCGCTGCAGCCCCACGGGCACCATGACGAGCGCCGCGAGCGTGAGGAGCAGCACGAAGTCGAGCCGCCGCCTCCGCCCCGGCTCGAGCTGCGCCACTTCCACCGCCTCGGGCGCCTGCCGGTGGCGGAGCGCATACCGCCAGGTGCCCCAGATCCAGAGTGCGAGCGCCAGGGCGAGGACCGCCGTGCGGAACTGCCACCCGGAACCGGGCGGAAGCTGGGCCACCTTCTGGGCAATGAGGACCTGAAACGGATTGACGGGGCTGAAGGAGGCGCCGACCACCGCGGCCCCGATACTCACGGCCGCAGCCGTCAGCGCGTCGAAGCCGAGTCCGCGGGTGAGGAGGAGGAGCACCGGCACGAGGGCGATGATCTCCTCCCCCATATTCTCCGTGGCCCCTCCGGCCGCGAACGCGACCGACGTGATGGGGATGACGAGTACCTCGCGACCCTGCACGGCGCCCGCGAGTGCGTCCACGGCGCGCCGCAGTGCCCCTGTCTGCTCGATGACGGCGATGGCGCCGCCGACGAGGAAGACGAGGGCGATGACGTCGGCCGCCGCGGCGATGCCCTTGGGGATGGCGACCACCGCGCCGAACACGCCGACCGGCTGCGCCTCGACGCGCGCGTAGCTTCCCGGCACCACGACGTCACGGCCCGTGACCGGATCGGGCCGGCGCTCATAGCGGCCGGCGGGCAGGAGCCAGGTGAGGGCTGCGGCAAGGAGGATGCAGCCGAGCAGCAGCGCGAACGGGTTGGGAAAGCGCCCGGCGCGGGCGGTCACGTCACTTCGCCTGGCAGACCCGGCGCACCGGCTGCACGTTGCCGCAGGCGATCGATTCGTCCATGCCGAACGCGATCGTTCCGCACGCCGTCGTCTGCGCCTGCCGGGCAGCGTCCGCTTCGGTCGCGGCGGACGCCGTGGCGCTGTCGATCCGCCCGCGGAAGTCCACGACCACGAAGCACTCGGCGGACTGGCTCTCGAGCGTTCCATACAGGAGAAAGCCTGCGAAGCCCGCCGCCGCCACGATCCCGATGATGGTTCCTTTCGACACGATCGCTCCGGTCAGGTGAAGAGGAGAGCGGGGAGCGCCCCGATGATCCACATGACGACCGCGACGCCGATGGCCTGGTTGCGCGTCGCGTTGCCGGTGACACGAACCCCGATCGCGATGAGCACTGCGGTCCAGATGGTGAAGAGATCGATGTGGCCGATGAGGGCGTGCATCTTCGACGCCGGGCCGGCAAGGAAGCGCGCGGGCCCGAGGCTCAGGCTGTAGCGGGAGGTGATGCCGTCTTCCGGCAGGAAGGCCGCCTGGATGGCGTTCACCAGGCCCTCGATGATGAGGGGGAAGAGCGCGAACACGGCCACCGTGATGGCCGCGGTGATCGACTGGCGCACGCCGAACATCTTGGCCACGAGCCAGAGGATGACGCCGGCGATGAGCGGGCCGATGAACGTGGAGAAGAAGACGCCGACGATGGCGAAGGTCTGCGCCATCCCCTTCCCCTGGTCCAGTTGCTCCGCCGTGAGGTTCGGATTCTGCGCTCGCATCTTGGCCGCGCCGCGCGCCCACTCGGCGTCGAAGACCGGCTGCATCACGTTCTTCGTGGCGTAGAAGATCACGGCGGACGCGATGAAGAGAACCAGCAGCGGAAGCCAGAAGCCGCCCTCCCGGCGGCGCTCGAAGACGTCGGTCGGGGCGTAGAAGATCTCGGCGAGGTCGGACGGTCCGGCGGCGGCTCTGGTCTCGGTCATCGGAGGCTCGCTGTGTGGGTTACCCGACGTTCTCGGCGATCCATCGGAGGTAGTCCTCCGAACCGTCGAGGGAGACCGCAACGATTTCCGGGAGCTCGTACGAATGCCTGGCGCGAATCGCGTCGGCGAGGGCGCCGAGGCGCGCGCGCGTCGTCTTGAAATGACAGTACCATTCCTCGGCCCGCTCGACGGCGCCCTCCCAGCGATAGGTGCTCGCCACGGGACCGACCACCTGCGCGCAGGCCGCGAGCCGCGCGCCCACGAGCTCCTCCGCGAGCCGGTCCGCCGCCTCCCGGCTCGGGAGGGTGGTCGTGACCTGGACGCACTCCACCGTTCAGCGGGCTGGTGCGGCCGCCCCCGGGAGATTCGGCGTCTCGGCCCCGCGCTTGCCGTCGTCGATCGGGTTCACCATCGTGCGCCACCCGCTCCGGAACTGCAGCGTGATGCGGTGGCCGAGCGAGTCGGCGTGCGCGTCGGCGATGTCAGGGAGGGTGCGGGCGTACGCGAGCGTGCTTTCCGCCGCCGCCTGCAGCTCGGACCGCGACTCGCCACGATGGAAATGGCCGTACTCGCGCGCCACCGCCATGGCCTGCGCCTGTTCCTTCCCGTATCGCGCGTACGTGTCCGCGTCCACGAGCCCGCCCTGGTCGCTCAGCTTCGGATACTCGTGATAGGTCGGACAGGCCGAGAGAAGGAGTGCGACGGGAAGGAGCGCAAAGGCCCTGGGCATGGGAATCCTGGAGGTTCGGGGTTGGTGCAACGCCTTGATGTTACTTCCGTCCGCGCCGGAGCGGCAACCTATCGCCCGGGAATCGCCGGCATCATTCTACAGCACCCCGAACCGGCGGACGCGTGACCCGACTCATCGCCAGCCTGCTCATCCCCTGCTTCCTCGCCACCGCCTGCCGTCGCGACGCGGGGCCGCCGGCCGGCCGCACACTCACCGTCTTCGCGGCGGCCTCGCTGGTGGAGGCGTTCGGCGCCATGGCGGCGGAGCTCGAGCGACAGGACACGACGCTCGACGTCCGCCTGAACGTGGCGGGATCGCAGCAGCTGGCGGCTCAGCTGGTCCGCGGCGCGGTCGCGGACCTCTTCGCCGCCGCGGACAGCGAGGCGATGCAGCTGGCCGCCGATCGCGGCCTGGTGCTCGAGCCCGAGATCTTCGCGCACAACCGGCTGGTGGTGGTCGCGGCGCGCGTCCCGGCGGTGGACGGGATGCTCGTGGAGCTGCTCAACCTGGCGACGCCCGGACTCAAGCTCGTGCTTGCTGCCCCCGAAGTTCCGGCCGGTCGCTATGCCCGGCAGGCGCTCCGCAATCTCAGCCGCGCGCCCGGCTACGGGCCCGACTTCGCCGACCGGGTGCTCGGCAACGTCGTGTCGGACGAAGTGGACGTGCGCTCCGTGCTCACGAAGGTGCGGCTCGGCGAAGCACACGCCGGCATCGTTTACGCCTCCGATGTGTCGGGACCGGATTCACTCGCGCGACGGGAGGGGATCAGGGTCATCCCGATTCCGCCCGCGTTCAACGCCCGGGCGGATTACGTGATCGCGCGGCTCCGCTCGGTGGAGGATTCGGCCGGGGCGGAGGCCTTCCGGGCGCTGGTGCTCGGCGCCGAGGGACAGGCGATCCTCGAGCGCTACGGCTTCGAAGGGGTGAGCGCGTCACAGTGAGGGCAATCGCCGTCCTCGGGCGCGCCGTCGGCGGGATCGCCGTCGGAATCGTCGTCGCTCTCCTTCTGCTGCCGATCGCGTCTCTCCTGTTGCAGATGCGTCCTGCCATGCTGGCGGCCGAGCTCGGAGATCCCGCAGTCCTCGCTGCGCTCCGCCTCAGCCTCGTCACGAGCGCCCTCGCCACGGCAGTGGTCTTCGTCCTCGGCCTGCCGGTCGGGCTGCTCCTCGCCACACGCCGGTTCCGGGGAAAGCGCCTGCTCGAGGCGCTCGTCGCCCTCCCGATGGTCCTGCCACCGACGGTCGCGGGCCTGGCGCTCCTCCTTGCTTTCGGGCGGGCCGGGCTCCTGGGCGGGGCGCTCTCGCTGGTCGGTGTCTCGGTGCCGTTCAGCACGCTCGCCGTCGTGATCGCGCAGGTATTCGTCGCGCTTCCTTTCTTCATCGGCGCAGCGGCGGCGGGATTCCGGGGCGTCGATCCGAGCCTCCTCGAGGTGGCTGCCACGCTTCGCGCCTCGCGGCCCTACACGGCGGCACGCGTGCTGGTGCCGCTCGCACTCCCATCCCTCGTCGCCGGGGCCGCCATGGGATGGGCCCGCGCGCTCGGCGAG
>JBLNHD010000261.1:0-3219 GCA_050268825.1 Gemmatimonadota bacterium | reverse complement strand
GAGTTCACCGTGGATCCGACGCTCCTCGACGCACTGGTTCCCGCGTTCATCCTCCAGCCGCTCGCCGAGAACGGTGTGCGGCATGGCATCGCGAGGGCCACGGGCCCGGGGACACTTCGCTTCTCCGCCCACGCCGACGGCGAGGCCCTGGTGCTCGAGGTCGCCGATACCGGCCCCGGTCTCGGTGCGCGCGCCAGCGGGCCGGGCGGGATCGGGCTCGCCAACACGCGGGCGCGGCTCGAGCAGCTGTACGGCAGCAGCGCGGGTCTCAGGCTCGAGAACGGACCGAGGCAGGGTACGATCGCGACCGTGACGTTGCCGCTCGAGCGGCGCGCCGGGAGGGTGGCTGCGTGACGGCGCTGCGGGTGCTCATCGCGGACGACGAGCCCCTGTCGAGGGATTGCGTCCGCCTTGCGCTCGCCGCGCAGCCCGGCGTCGAGGTCGTCGCGGAGTGCGCCGACGGACTCGAGGCGGCCGAGGCGATCCCGCGCCTGGCGCCGGACCTCGTCTTCCTCGACGTCCGGATGCCGGGACTCGACGGGTTCGAGATCATCGAGCGAATCGGCGCGGGGCGGATGCCGCCCGTCGTCTTCGTGACGGCATTCGACGCACACGCGATTCGCGCCTTTTCGACGCATGCGCTCGACTACGTCCTCAAGCCCTTCGAGGACGCGCGCCTCGCCGCGGCGATCGAGCGGGCGCGCGAGCAGATCGGGCTCAGGCGCGAGGGCGAGCTCGGGCGGCGGCTCGCGGCGCTGGTGCGGAGTGCCGCGCCCCCTCCCGTGACCCGCCTCCTGGTGACCCGGGGAGAGGTGAGCTGCTTCGTGGCGCTCGACGACGTCGAGTGCCTCGCGGCCGAACGGAACTACGTGCGGATTCACCACCGTGGTGGTGCCGACCTCGTCCGCCGGCCACTGGACCAGCTCCTCTCGGAGCTGGATCCCACGCGCTTCGTCCGCGTGCATCGCTCGTTCGCCGTCAATCTCGCGCGGGTTCGTGAAGTGCGGCCCTGGTTCAGCGGCGACTGCGTGGCGGTGCTCGACAGTGGCCGTGAAGTGCGGGTGAGCCGGACGTATCGGAGCACCCTCCTCAAGCCGCTGGCCTGACGCGGCTCGTCCCTCTCCAGTCGCGGTTCGTCCCCCCCGAGTCCGAAGCCCGGCCGAGCGACGTCCCTCCTGTCATCACCGTTCACCCCTGACAGGAGCACGACATGCGTATCACGACCGGCTGTGGATTGTTCACGACCCTGCTCGCGCTGGGCGGCTGCGGCTCGGCGGAGGTCGCGTCCCCCTTTCAGGCGAGCGCGGCGAGCACCGTGGTGGAAGCGGTGACCGGCAGCGCCCATACCCTGCAGACGCTCACCACCGGCGCCGTCGTGCGGCGGCGGCTCACCTTCCAGGCTGCGAGGCACGAGGATGGGAGCGTGAGCGGAAGCTGGCAGCTCGTCGCGGGGGCATCGATCATCAGCGGTTCGATCTCCTGCTTCTCGCTGGCCGGCGGCGGTGCGGTCCGGGTGGGTGGAACGGTGGACAAGGCATTCTTCACAACTTTTCAGCCCGGCACCGACACGGGGTGGTATCTCGAGGACAACGGCGAGGGCGGGGACAGCGAGGACCGGTCGGGCCGGCTGATCATGAATGCGCCGTCGGGCACGGCCGCGCAGTTCTGCGATGGCACGTACACCGATCCGCGGACGGAGGAAGTCGTGGAGCTGATCGGAGGGAACGTCCAGGTGCACTGAGCGCGTGGCCGGCGCTCCTCGACGGCGCGGCTCAGTCGGCCGCGCCGTTGATCGCCGAGCGGCCGCGGCGAATCATCGCCTCGAGCTCGGGCCGCTCGAAGAGCCTGCCGCCGACGCTGACGGCATCGATGCGCCCCACGTTCGTGATATCCTCGAGCGGATTCGCTGCAAGGAGCACCAGGTCGGCGCGCCGCCCCGGGGCGATGGTGCCCCATTCGTTCGAGGCGCCGAGGAACTCGGCCGGATTGCGAGTGCCCGCGGCAAGCGCCTGCCAGGGGGTGAGGCCGGCCCGCACCAGGTGGGCGATCTCGCGGTGCATGGCCCAGCCGTAGGCCATCAGGAGATCGGGTGAGTCGGAGCCGGCCATGAGGCGGCCGGCGCCACCGGCGTCGGCAATGCGCTTGACGATCGAGTTCCGGATCTCGGCGAACCGGGCCCGCAGCTCCCGGCTGACCGGCTGCGCCCAGTACCGGTTCCGTGAATTGACGTACGGCTGCCGGATGGCCCGGGGAATCATCTGCCAGTCGGGAAGCGCGTGCAGCTCCGCGTCGGAGAGGGGAACCGAGAAGGCGCGATTGAAGATCTCGAGGGTGGGCACACTCCACGTGCCGGAGCGCGCCGTCTCGACGGCGAGGGCGGTCAGCCTGGCGTCGTCGATGTAGGCGAGGCTGGCCCAGTTGGCCGGGCGATAGACCCGGAACTGCGTGATCGACTCGCGCATCGGCGCCGAATCCGCGAGGGCGCCTTCGAAGTAGGCGTCGAGATGCTCGATCTGCTGGCCGGCGGCGATCGCCCGCCGGACGCCGACTTCGGGCTCGACGTGCCCCACGACGCGGATGCCCTGCGCCTTCGCCTCCTCGACGAGCGCATCATAGAGCGGCCCCACGATGCCGAACGTCACCTTCACGAAGTCGAAGCCGGCCGCCTTCACCTCGCGCACGGCGAGACGCACCTCATCGGGCGTCGTCACCACGCGCGCGTTGTCCGAGGGCTCCGTCGCGAAGTGCGGGCTCGCCACCCAGAGTTGCGGGCCGGCCACTTCACCCGACTCGACCTGGCGCCGAAGGACGAGGTGCTCCGGTGTCCCGATCATGAGCCGCGCCGCCGTGATTCCGTTGGCGAGCATCACGCCCAGCTCGGCCGGTCCCGCCGAGTCGTGCACCGCACCGTCGGAGTACAGGTGCGTGTGCATGTCGGCGAGGCCGGGGATCAGGTACCGGCCGCGCGCCATGAGCCGCCCTGCCCCGCTCGGCACCTGCACCGACGCGGCCGGCCCGACCGCCACGATGCGGCCATCCCGGACCAGCACTGTCGCGTTCCGCAGGACGGTGTCCGACGTCATCGGAATCACATTGGCGCCGACGATGGCCCACGTGCCCGACGCGAGGAACCCCATCTGCGCCGCCGTGCGGCCCTTGCGGGCGCGGTACTTGATCAGCGCCCAGATCAGCGTGCCCTCGACGCCCGCGAAGATGAAC
>JBLNHD010000260.1:0-9120 GCA_050268825.1 Gemmatimonadota bacterium | reverse complement strand
GACGTGTGCACGTGCGTGATCGAGCCACGGCCGGTGACGTTGATCCGGCGGCGCGCGTCGCGCGGCCGCACTTCGAGCACGCTGCGCGCGGAGGCCGTGCCGGCCGAGGCGAGGAGGGTGTACCGCCCCGGCACTTCCGCGGCGAAGAGGCCGCGGTCGATGATGCCGGTGGCGCCCGGCGCGGCGATCGTGTCGTCCGGCGTGTAGGTGTAGCTCCAGGTGATCGGCACGTCCGGCACCGCGACGCCGTTGGCGCGCTTGGCGGCGGCCTTGAGGTGGATCACGTCTCCGGTGCGGATGCTCGTTTCGTCGAGCGTGATCGCGACGCTCGCGACCGGGTTGGCGACGACCGTGTGTGCCACCCGCGCCGAGGACCCTTCGGCCTCGGCGGTGATGGTCACGGCCCCGGGGCGATGCGCCGTGACGTGGCCATACCGGTCCACGCTGGCGACTGCCTCGTTGGAGCTGCGCCACCGCCAGGCGAGCTCACGCCCCGGGCGCTCGCTGCCGTCGGCGTGCAGGGCGCGGGCCCGGTGCGGGAGCGTGACCCCGGTGTAGAGCCGCCCCGAATCCGCCACCAGCTCCACCCGGGCGATCGGCGGCCATTTCACCGTGACCGGAATCGTCAGCGTGACCGGCTGCGTGCTCGTATCGGGGGGAACCGTCGACACGTTCACCTGGTAGGTCCCCGCACGGACGCCGCGGATCCCGTCGAAGGTGATCTGCAAGCCGTTGCGCGCGCCGCTCACCCGCAGCGGCGGGTTCTCGACGACCGCGCCGCGGGCGTCATAGGCGGTGAGCTTGACCGGCACGACCGAGTCGCCCGCCACGAGCTCGAGGCTGGCCGGCTCGGCGACGAGCCGGGTGACCACCCGCACGGTATCTCTTCCCTGCTGCGCGGCGAGCGGAGCGGCCAGGCCGAGCGCCAGAAGTGCGGGCGCCATCCGCCTGACGAAGCACCGGGCATGCGTTACGTTCATGGAACTCCCCCGGAAGTCTGGACAACGACAATGATGTGGAAGCTGTGATTATGGTCTTCTCCCTATCGCACCGCAAGCGGCTCACCCGGTCCGCCGTGGCCCTGCTCGCAGGAGGAGCGCTCCTGTCGGGTGCCGGCTGCGCGTCGTCGAGTGCCGGCCGCGATGCCTCCGGCGCGCCGGCACCGGCCACGGCCGGATCCCGCACCGCCCCGGCGAACGACTACTGGGTGTACGTCGGCGCCGAATCCGCGGACCTCCTTCACCGGGTCCGGTTCGGTCCCGGCGGCGCCACGGTGGAGCGCACGATCCCGGTCGGCGAGTCCCCCGTGGAGATGGAGGGGCCGCACGGCCTGCAGATCTCGCGCGACGGCCGCTATCTCCACATGACGACCGGGCACGGCTCGCCCGACGGAAAATACTGGCGCTACGACCTCGGGCCCGACACGCTGACCGCACCCGGCATCTTCCTGGGCTACTTTCCGGCCTCGCTCGACGTGACACCGGACGGTCTTTACGCGTTCATCGTGAATTTCAATCTGCACGGCCGGATGGAACCGTCGAGCGTTTCGGTGGTGCATACACCTTCGAACACCGAAGTCGCCCGCCCGGTCACCTGCACTATGCCGCACGGGAGCCGGGTCTCTCCGGACGGCGCGCACCATTACTCCGCCTGCATGATGGACGACCAGCTGGTGGAGATCGATACCCGTACGTTCCAGGTCTCGCGTCGTTTCAGCGTGGCACCGGGGCGCGAGGGCCCCCTGCCGCTGGAGGCCGGGGTGGCGCACGCGGCTCATGCCGGCGGCTCGATGCCGGCGCCCGGCTGCTCGCCCACGTGGGCGCAGCCCTCGGCGGACGGGAAGGCGATCTTCGTCGCCTGCAACAAGGCGGACCAGATCCTCGAGGTGGACCGGGAGGGGTGGACGGTATCACGCCGGTTCGCGACGGGGCGCGGGCCGTACAACCTCGCGGTCAGCCCGAATGGACGCTACCTCCTCGCCTCGCTCAAGCAGGGCGGCGGCGTGCAGCTGTTCGACCTGGCGTCGGGGAAGAGCGTGCTCCAGGAGAAGAGCTCGACGACCGTCACCCATGGCACGGTCATCACGCCCGATTCGCGCTATGCGTTCGTCACCAGCGAGGGTGTCGGCGCCGAGCCCGGGAAGGTCGACATCTACGACCTCGAGCGGCTCGTGCGCGTCGCGTCGGTGGACGTGGGTCAGCAGGCGGGCGGGATCGCGTTCTGGAAGATGGCGGCCGCGGGACGGTGACCCGCTAGCGGCTCGCCGCCGAGCGGTCGGTGCCGAGCAGCTCGACCCGGTTGCGCGGGGCGATGCCGTTGCTCGTCAGGTCCACGCCCCAGTAGACGACGTGCTCGCGGCCCGCTTCGACCACGATCACCGGCTCGCAGCTCGTGCGGTCCGCATCGCGGAGGAAGGCGTACTGGGGCACGGCGACATCGGGATCGGCCGGCGGGGGCATGGTACGTGCGGACGCCGCGAGCGGACTCGAGTCGTAGGTGGCACGCGCCGCGATCGCCTCGACCGTCGGAAGCGCGGGCCAGACTGCAGGTGGATCGCACGCGGCCCCGGACCGGTCCGTGCGCTCGCTCTTCGGCTCGGGCACACACGCCGGCAGGAGGACCAGCGCTCCGGCGACGAGATAGGCGCGTATCACGCTACTCCTGCTCCGTCTTGGCAGTACCGCGAACGTTGAGGGCCGCGAGGCAGACCTGCAGGATCAGCAGCGCCCACGCCTGCTGCTGCCAACCCCAGATGGCCCAGAGCACGTTCCCGATCAGGAAGCACCAGAATCCGTAGTTCCGCTTATAGGTGCGGCCCGACGCGACGAGCCAGGCGCCGACCACCGTCGCCACCATCGCCGGCCACTGCAGCAGGTCGATCCAATCCATCGGTGCAGAGTAAGGGCGCCGACCCGCAGCGTCTACTGCAGCGCTCGCGCCATCACGAGATCGGTCTGGGTGTCGCGCCCGAGCTGGAACGGGGTAGTGCCGATCTCGCGGAATCCGCATTTCCGGTAGAACGACACCGCCCGTGCGTTCTGGCCCCAGACGCAGAGCCAGAGAGCCTCGGCGCCAAGCCGCCTCGCTTCACGCTCCACGGCGCGCATCAGCGCCTGGGCGACTCCCCGCCCCTGCCAACCGGATCCCACGTAGAAGCGCATCAGCTCGACCGGCTGCGGACCCGTCTTGGCAGGCGGTGTACGCCGCGCCGAAAGCTGGGCGTAGCCGGCCAGCTCGCCATCCGCATCGGCGATAAAGGTGACGATCGCGGGATCCGTGAGCTCGCTGCCTTGCTGCGCCTCGCCGAAGGCCTCGTCCATGTAGGCGCGCATGTCGGCCGGATCGTTGTGCGGACCGAAGGTCGTATCGAAGATCTCGCGCGCGAATGACGCGAGTGACGCCGCATCATCACGGTGGGCCCGTCGGATCAGGATTTCACGTACTTCCAGTTCCTCGGTTTCCCCTCCTCGAGCCATGCGATCGTGGTCGCGAGCCGCTTCTCCCGCGTTTCCGCGCGCTTCGCCTCGGTGATCCATTCGATGTACTCCCGCCTGTGGCTCGGACTGAACGACTCGAACGCCTCGCGCGCCTTCCGGTTCCGGCGGAGCGCCGCCGCGAGGTCGTCGGGCACGCGCACCGGCTTCGCCGCCTTCGGGCGCGGCGCTCTCGGCACCTTGACGCCGGCTTCGTTCAGCCGGGCCGCCTGCTTCACGTAGCCGGCCAGCGTCCGCTTCGAGGGCAGGTCGTCGAGGCTCCGGATCTGCCCGAAGTGCCCCATGGCCTCGCGACTCACCGCGTCCTGCTCCATGATCAGCTTCGCCTTCCAGAAGCCGAAGCTGCAGTGCCCCTTGAATGCCGCCATCCCCGCGAGCATGCCGTGATGCGTAAAGTGGGGCATGCTCCATTTCATCTCTTCGACCACGTCGGGACAGGCGCCGTGCACGACCTCGCGCAGGTACTCGAGGATCGGCCGCGCGAACGGCTGGGACCGGGCAATGTACGCGTCCACCTGCGGGCTTCTCGCTCCCATGCGATTCTCCGTCGAACCGGTTCAGCGCGATCGAGGCTCGAGCTGCGCGAGGAGCCGCTTCGGAGCGGTCATGCGATAGGACTCCTCGAGGAGCTCGCGAAGCTCCTTCCAGTCGGTGTCCCGGTCGAGGTAGATGCCGATCCAACCGCTGGGCCCCACGTAGGGCGGCCGGAAGAACCGGGAGGGCGCCATCCGGACCATGAGCTCCTGGTCGCCGGGAGGCGCCTTGCACCAGACCGAGTGGCGGCCGGCACCATGATGCCCGGCGCCGGAATACATCGCGAACAGCTTGTTCCGGATGCGGAAGGTCGGCTCCCCCCACGCCTCGACCTCATGTGCCTCGGGAAAGGCGAGGCAGAGCTTGCGGAGGCGCGGCAGTGGCGATGCCATCACCCGCACTCCTCGACGTACTCGGCGGCCGGGCGCACACCGGTGCGATAGCGCGTAACGACGCGCCCGTCGGTCTCGAAGACGAGGCGGAGCGAATCGCCGCCCTCGGCCGGAACGAGGACGAGATACTGCCCCCCGGTGTCGTACTTGTGCGGGCGCGACTCGAGTACGCCGCCGTAAAGCGCCTGCACCTCGAGGCCGGTCATGCCGATACGCGCGCCGTGCGCAGTTGCCAGCGTGCCGGCGGTGACGTCGCCCCGCACGATCCGGCCGCGCTCGACCATGAACTGCAGGCCCTCCGGCATCCCTTGCAGGCGAAGGTAGCTGCACTCGCCGGTCGCGGGCGGCGCCTCGATCGAGTCGCCCAGCGCGGCCGCGGCGTCGGCGACGCTCATGCCGTAGCGGATCGGGCCCGCGCCGTCGAGGCGGATCGCCCAGGTCGTCGAATCGGCACCCACGCTGTCGGCGGGGGGATCGCCGGCCGCCCGATCGCGCGCTGTCCTGCCTTCACAGGCCGATGCGCCGAGCACCATCGCCAGCGCGGCTCCTGCCACGCGCGCGTTATGTGGCACCCGAGCGAACCGCGCCCATGCCCAGCGCGGCGCGAGCAGCGTGGTGATCGGAACGAGGACCCAGAGCCGCCCGGCCGTCACGTCATACTCGCTCAGGAGGCGCTCCCAGGTGTCGCCGAAGAGATAGCGCCCGGCAAGGAACTCGAAGGCGAGCGTGAGCACGAGCCAGACCAGGCCGATCCGCCACGCGGCCCCGGCGCCCGGCGGCGCCATCCAGCGGACCGAGAGCCGGGCGATCCCCAGGATGAGGACGCAGAGGAGGAGCGTGCTCATCACCGGCGCCACCCGCGGGCCGAGCAGCGGGCGCAGCACGAACTCGCGGAGCGCACCGTTCAGGTTGGCTGCGACCAGGATCCCGATCCAGACGGCGCCGCCGCGCAGCAACGACCGATCGGGCGCCGTCACGCCGGATAGAGCTCGTTCAGGTGCCGCGAGGACTCCCGGATGAGCTGCTCGAGCACCTTCGGATCCACCTCGGCGAGCGATCGGACGTAGAGGCAGACCTTCCCGTTCCTGAAGCGGCCGAGCTTCGCCAGGAGCTCGGGGTAGTGGTCCACGCTGGGCCCGATGTAGATCGTCAGGTCCCGCTTCCGGGGCGAGAAGGCGAGCCGCGGCCAGTCGCCCATGCGACCGCTCGCGTACTTGTACCGGTAGCTCCCGAAGCCGACGATGGCGCCCCACATCACGGGTTTCTGGCCACTGACCTCCTCCATCATCGCGGCCACCGTGCGGCAGTCGGCATGCCGCGACGGCTCGACCGCGCGCGCGAGGAACTGCTCGAACGTTTCCGTCGTCGGCTTCGTCTTCTGCTCTGCCATGGCCGTCAGGGATTGGCCGATTCGGGATGGGAGCCCGGCTCGCCGATGTGCAGCGGCGTGAAGGAGGGCGGATCGCTGGCGGGGAAGCTCTGATCCGAGGCCGCGTCGATCGCCGCCGACGCTTCCTCGGCGGCACGCAGCTCGGCATCGGCCATGAGGAGGCGCAGATCGGTGATGAACTCGACGGCGCGCCCGCGATCCTCTCGCGCAATCCGGAGGCGGCACTCCGTCCCCGCGGCGCCGGGGATGCCGGCGAGCGAATGGACATCGCTGACTCGCAATCGCAGATACGGCCGCCACCAGCGCCGGCGCAGCGTCGCCTCCATGATGTGCCGGGCCGGAACGACGATGCGCGTCACCGGAAGCTGCTCCCCACGCGACGTCACGCTGCCGCCCTTGACGTCGGTGTGCTCCCGGCGCCCGCTCCACTCGAGCTGGACCCCTGCCTCGGCCAGGCGCGCCACGCCGGCATGGCGTTCCTCGACCGATTGAACCCGACCGGCGGCGACCTGGTCGGCACCCTTGAGGCGGATGGTGAACGGCAGCGCGGACGGCATGGCCCTAGGATACCTCGGAAGCGCCCGCCGTGCTAATTCCCGCCCAGCCCGCGGGCCATCGTCACCGCGGCGCCGACCATCGCGATCACGAGCGCGGCTTCGATCGCGCTGATGGTCGAGATGCGGCGGGCGCCTTCGAACGACGGGACACCGCCCTGCGCCAGGGTCCGGCGCCACCGCGTCAGCGTGAGCATCGGGCCGACCTCGAGGAGGAGAATCCCGACGAAAAGTCCCAGTTTGAGCAGGAAGGCGTGGTTGGCGAGGTAATACGCGGTGGCCTTCTCGGTGGCGCCGAAGAGGCGCCAGAGCCCGGTCACGAGCCAGAGCGCCGCGGCGACGCCCCACCACGCATCGGCGACGAGCGCCCGGCGCGCCGAGGCGACATCGACGGCGCCACGAAGCGCGCGCGAGCGCGCCCAGACGGCGCCGAGGCCGATGCCGAGCGCCACGAGGTGCAGCGCGGCGAGGAGTAGGCGGATCACCGGATGGTGCCCGGCTGCGGAGCGGGTGTCTCGCGGGCGATCCGGCCAAGCCGCACCAGCTCCTCGCGATAGATCCTCGGGAGCACCTTGCCGGCGAGCCAGCGCTCGATCCAGCCGGCGATCCCCGGCTTCTGCTCGAGCTCGGTCGCGATCGTCACGGCTGCGCCGCGGCCCGACGGCTCGACACGGAACGTGGTCACGACCCCGCCTCCCTTCACCGTTTCGACGAGGACCCGTCCGGGGACCGGTTCCGTGATGTCCGCCACGACGCGCTGTGCGCGGCCGGCGACGATCATCGTGAACTCGATCTCGGTGCCTGCCCCGTAGCCGCCCTGCCGCACGACGAAATCGCGGAAGTACTTCGGCGGGACGATCCGCGGATGGCCCTGCACGTAGTCGGCAATGAGTCCGTAGATGCGTTCGGGAGCCGCCTCGAGATGCCGGCTCTCCGACACGGTGTAGCGTCGGCGCGCGATGTCAGCCATAGAACGTTCCGAGATGGCGCTCGGCGAGCGTAAGTCCCGTCGTCGATTCATCGAGGGCGGCGTAGGCCGCCGCATGAACGATCCGGAATTCCTCGTACGCGGCGCGCGAGACCCAGCGGTCGAGCGTGACGTAGGTCGCCGGCGACGTCACGCTGCGGAGCAGGACCGTCTCGCGGAATCCCGCGGCTCGCCGGAAGAGCTGCACCCAGTCGCCGTCCGGGCCGTAGGTGGCTTCGAAGGCTGTGCGCCGCGCCTCGGGTACCTCGTATTCCCAGATCGTCGTGAACACGCACCCTGCCAGCGTTACTCGCCCTCGTGCGGGGCGAGGTGCACGATGTCCACCGGGACGAGCGACGACACGGCGGCCGCGACCATCGTCCGGTGGCAATGCCGGTGATCCGCTTCGAAGCAGAGGAGGCAGCAGCGCCGGCCGCTGCGGATGATGCCAGCGAGCTCCTCCAGCTCCTCCTGCGCTTCCGGCATCGAGAGGTGGCCGCCGAAGATGCGTCGCATTTCGTCGTGGCGCCCCGCCCGGGCAGCGGCCCGCCCTTCTGCGGGCGTGCCGAGACCTCGAAGGTGGAGATATCCGATCCCCGCCTCCTCGAGGTGGGCCGCGAGCCGGCTCTTCGAGAAGCCGGGACGCCGGGAGCTCGCGACGGCCCTCACGTCCACCAGCAGGGTGACGCCTGCCTCCCGAAGCACCTCGATGACGCGCTGCACCGTCGTGCCTTCGTACCCGATCGTGGCGAGCATCGCAGGCGTCATGTCGAGCCCGCGCAGCCGAAGACCAGCACGCGCGAGATGGCCGTGCCCGGCGGGAGCCGGCTCGCCACTCTGTCGGGCGGCACCGCCAGCAGCTCGCGCGGCAGCGAGCCCAGCTCGAAGCTCAGGCCGCAATGTCGGGGCGCCACGACGAAGAGCCGGCCCTCGCCGCCGATGATCCGGCTCCCGGCCTGGCGCAGCAGTTCGGCTGCCGGGGTTCCAGGCCCGAGCCCGTCCCCGGTCCGCAGGGTCGGCGCCGTGACGGCGAGGCGCCACACCGAGTCCGCGACGATCGTCGCAATGACCGTATCGGAACCGACGATCACGTCGACCCGGCGCTCCTGCATTCCCTCGGCGCCCGGCACCACGCGGTCTGCGACGATTCTGCATCCCGGCGGCAGCGCCGCAAGGGGGGCGCCGATCCGGAGGCAGCCGACCCCGCTGCCGGAAAGCGCCGGCGGCGCCGCGGCGGCCGGCGGCGGACCGGACGCGCGTTCCTCCTCCCGGCAGCCGGCCAGCAGCAGCGCAAGGACGATCAGGGCCCTTGCAGGCGCCATTGCCCCGTCACGCGTGCGACGACCTCGATGTTCTGCGGCGCCGGCACCGCGTTCGCCACGGCTTCGCCCATCCCCGCGTTCCGGCTGTACATGCCCACATCCATGTAGGCGAGTGGCCTCGGATCGGCCCCGGCGGAGGAAAGCGCGACCAGCGGCCCCAGCGTGCGGCCGGTGGCCGCGGCAAGCGCCCGGGCATCGAGCTCGGCGGCGCGGAAGGCCTCGGCCAGCGCGCGCCGGCGGCCCGCATCGAGGCTGTCGGCCTCGAACTGAACGTTGTCCACCGCCGTGGCGCCGCTTCGAAGCGCCGCGTCGAGCACGTCCCCGAGGCGCGGAAGCTGGCGGGCGATCGCCTCGATCCAGGCCGTCGCCTGGAAGTCGACGATCCGGCGATTCTCGTTCTCGTTGGCCGACACGTGCACACGCACCACTCGCGCGGAATCGACACCGGCGGCGCCGCGCAGCGCGCC
>JBLNHD010000259.1:0-7272 GCA_050268825.1 Gemmatimonadota bacterium | reverse complement strand
GTCCCACGTGGCGATCTCGCCCAGGAACTCGGCGGGGCGCGTCGACAGCTTCGCCTCGTACTCGAGCCCGAAGTCTCCGACGAGGTCGCCGGCGCCGGCTACGCCGTTATCGGTGCGAGTCACGAGCCATCCCCCGTCGCCCGACCAGGCAACCTCCTGGATCGGCCGGTCGAGGCGCGCGAGCAGTCGCTCCTCGCCGCTCCCGTCCGCGGAGCGCCCGTACACGCTGCCACCATTCGTGCTGTCGCGGATGAATGCGATCGATCGGCCGTCGGGGGACCAGGCGGGTCGGCGATCGCGCTCGCCGAAGGTGAGCTTCGAGAAGACGCCGCGGTCCAGCTGCTTGATCCAGATGCCGAGCCCGCCGCCGGCCTGCGCGATGCCCACCGCGAGACGCCTGCCGTCCGGGGAGGGGGCGAACGAGTTGATCGAGCCCGACCAGGCGCTGTCGACCGCATTGGCGATCCCGTCGCGCGTGACGCGCACTATCTCGAGCGCGGCCGACCCGCCGGTTCCGCGGAAGAACACGAGCGTGCCGGTCGGAGACCAGGCGAGCAGCGGGAGCCCCTGCGTCAGGGTCTGGACCTGGATGCCGTCGAGCACGTCGATCGCCGGCCCGGCGATCGCCATGCGCTCGAGATCGAACGGCGCCGCCATGGCCGTGCCGTCCCGCCGCACGTAGAGGACGTAGCCGAGCGGGAGGTACCAGGCCTTGACCGCCCCATCGAGCAGCGTCGTGTACTGCCCGGTGCGGAAGTCGACAACGAGGACCGACGTCGTGGCGCAACTCGAGGTGCATGCCAGGAGGAAGATGCCCCGCCCATCCGGCAGCGGGGTGGGATTGAGGAGTCCATATCCCCGCATGTCGGGATGGGACCAGGCGGTCGTGTCTCCGCCGCCGCTCGCATCGGCGCGGCGCAGCTCGTCGCCCCCTCGGCCCGGGTAGATCACGGTGTCGTCGTCGAGCCAGGCGATGCCCGAGGTGAACACCCCGGTCGGTTCGGCGATCTTCATCGTGGCGCCGCCATCGAGCCGGACCTTCTTCAGCTGGCCATCCGCGATGAACGCGATCCACTCGCCATTGGGAGAGAAGGCCGGACTCCCTCCGCGCTCGGTGCCCGGCATCGGGACGGCGTCGAGCTGGCCCTCGCGCTTGAGCCAGAAGGTCCCGTTCTGGGCCTCGTCGCGGAAGAGCAGCGTCCGACCGTCGGGGGAGATGGCCAGCTCGACGAAGCCGCTCCGGACGCCGATGCTGTCGCTGAGGGCGAGGGGAAGCCAGTTGGCGGTCTTGATGGGTCGGGGCCGGAGCCAGGCGAACGCCGCAACCGCGAGCGCGAGCAGTGCCAGCAGTGCCGACGCGCCGAGGAGTGCCGTGGTCCGAGGGCCGCCCCGCGCGGCGGATCCCGCGGCCCGTGTGCGAGGGGTGGCCACCGTCCCTCCGCCCGGGGCGGCAAGTGACCGGACGAATTCGTCGGCGCTCGCGAATCGGTCGGCGGGCAGCTTCTCGAGCGCGCGCATGACCGTGGCCTCGACACCCGCGGGCACCGCCTTCCGCTGGATCGCGATCGGTCGCGGCTCCTCGGTGACCAGCCGCGCCAGGATCGACTGCACCGTCGGGCCCGTGAACGGCGGCTCCCCCACCAGCATCTCGTACGTCACGGCCCCCAGCGCGTAGAGATCGCTGCGGGCGTCTATCGCCTTCTCACCCATCGCCTGCTCGGGACTCATGTACTGTGGCGTCCCGAGCGACAGCCCGGTCTGTGTCATCCGGTGGCCGCCCGCCTGCTGCACCGCGAGCGCGATGCCGAAGTCGGCCACGAGGGCGTGCCCGCCCTGGAGCAGGATGTTCTCCGGCTTGATGTCGCGATGGATGATGCCGAGGCCGTGGGCGTAGCCGAGGGCGTCGGCAACCTCGCGCGCGATGAGCACGGCCGCGTCCACCGGGAGCTGCCGCTCGCGCTCGAGCCGGGCGCGGAGCGTCTCGCCCGTCACCAGCGGCATCACATAGTAGAGGAGGCCGTCGGCTTCTCCGCTGTCGAGGAGCGGGAGGATGTGGGGATGCTGGAGCCGGGCGGTGGTGCGGATCTCGGAGAGGAAGCGCTCACCGCCGAGGACGGCGCCGAGGTCGGGGTGCAGGACCTTGATCGCGACGTGGCGGTCGTGACGGAGGTCGTGCGCGAGGTAGACGGTCGCCATCCCGCCCTGCCCGAGCTCGCGCTCGATGCGGTAGCGGTCGGCAAGAGAGTCACTGAGGCTGGCGCGGGAGTCCGGATTCACCGTGCTCAACGGTACGCTCATGTCGGCATCCGCGCCATGATGCCAGACACGGAGTCAGCCGCCGGACCGGGTCCTGTGCCTCTTCATCGAGGACACCGTGAACCGGATCAGCGGCTGAAGACGGCGGCGTGGGGGATGGCGGTCCGGATCCGCCATGCCAGGCGCGGCCGGTCCGGGTTCAGCCGGGCGCCGGGGAGCGGAGCCGCGGGCCGCCGGCGGGCGAGGGCACCCTCATACTTCCGGCGCCGCGTCGCTCGAGGGAAAGACGCCTTACCAACTCCGCTCAGCTGGCGCGACGCGCCAGTGTCGCGTGCAGCTCTGCGTCACTCGTGATCCGTGGGTCATCGAGTCGCTCGCGGGGAATCCTTGCCCCGGCGTCGGCCAGCATGCGGAGAATCACCTTGTAGCGATCGGCCGGCGTACGGTTCTCCACGAGCCACGCGTGCAGCGCCCAGACGCATGGCGGCGTGCGGTAGACGTGATCGAGCACATCGAGCGGCGCCCCACGTGCAATCAGGAGCACCACGAGTTCCGCGTATCCGCTGTAGCAGGCCACGTGGAGTGCCGTATTGCCGTCGCTCGGACGGCGCGCACCGGGGGCGACGCCGCGATCGAGCATGCACGCGATGGCCTCGCGCTGATCGTACCACGCCGCCATGACGAGCGCGGTCCCCGCCTCCGCCTCCGCGACGGCTCGCGGCGGTTCGAAGCAGGTCGCGACGACATCCACGGCCCCGATACCGGCGGCACCTTCGAGATCGAGTGGGGCGCCTCGCGCCGCCATGTGCGCCGCCGCCTCGGGGCAGCCGTTCACGAGCGCGTAACGCACGATGTCCGGATCGATGCGCGCGCCGCGCGCGAGCAGGAGATCGGCGAGCGGAATCTGCAGCCCGGCCTCACGGGGATGCGAGCTCGTCACCGCGAGCGCGAGCGTCGTCGCCCCTCGGCCGTAGACATCCGCCTCCGCATTCACATCGGCGCCGGCATCGAGCAGGGCGCGCGCGATCGCCAGGATGTCGGGCGGCGTCTTCTGGCGATAGCTCTCGACGCCGTTGGCGGAAGTGTAGTGCAGGAGCGTCGAGTCGTGGTCCCGGGCGGAGCGTTGGTGCACGAGGTGCGGGTACTCGGCGAGGAGCCGCTCGAGCGTCGCGAGGTCGCCGTTCACGATCGCATCGGCTGCGCGCTCATAGGCGCAGCGGCGCGGATCCGCGGCAGTGATGGCCTCGATGTGCCGGACCAGCTTCGGCCAGCTGGCGAAGCCGTGCGCACGCGCGAGGACGAACTGCGCCTGGGCGAGGGTGCACTCGCGGCCGAGCCGCTCGCGGGCAAAGTCGGTCACCTGGTGCGCGCGACGGCCCGCGTCTCGCCGCGCGAAGTCGGGAAGGTCAGGATGGAGCGAGAGCAGTGTGTCCACCCACGCGGTGGCCCACGCACGGATGGCCTCGTCACCCGCCGAGGCCGCCTTTACGAGCTCCTTGGCGCGCTTGCGGTAGTGCTCGAGATCAGGATGGGGCGGAAACGGAACGGCGTCCTGGGGATTGGGATACATGCGAATCGCCTTTCATGGCGCCTGGAGTCCGCACAGATCAGGCTGAAAGAGGATTCGTAAGTTGTGTCCTGCAGGTGGGTGGGCACGGCCCTTTTCGCGGACTGACAGCGCCCCTCGCGCATGCCCCAGTCTACGACAGTGCCGCGCACCCGGCAAGTCATGGCCGGTCGCGAGCGGCGCGGAGCAAATGCCCAGCGGGGCACGGCGAACTTTTGTGTCGTGTGGCCGGGAGTTGGGGATTCTCAGCACGCTCTGTGGGCTCTGCGTCCTCTGCGACTCTGTGGTTATCCGGCAGTCGTCTCGACATCGGCACTTATCGCAAAACGCTATGGATCCTTCTGCACGGCGATGGGACGGAAGTTGTCCCAGGGGTCGTCGTCGAGGAGGAGGTGGTTCGGGTCGATGCCGGCGCGGGTGGGGCGCGCGGGGACGATGAGGGTGATGACCGGCTCGCGCTCACGGATCCGGTGCGTGCCGAGATGGAGCGGCGGGGCCGTCGAGTCCGCGCCGTACACGCCCACCTGCACGATCTCGTCGAGCGGGAGCTGGATCACGCGGAGCGTGTCGGCCTCCGCGCGGCGAACCTGCAGGCCGAGTGTGACCCGCCACTCGCCCGACGGCAGGGACTCCGCCTCCGCGCGCCTGGTGGTGAGCTCCCACCAGACGTTCCGCTCGAAGAGGTCGCCGACGAGCGTCTCGAGCGAGTCGGGGGTGATCGCCTGCAGCTCGCGATAGAGATCGAGCGACGTCGGCAGCGGGGGCCGGCCTTCGGCGTGCGCCGCGAAGAGGCGCCGCAGCGCCGCGCTCACCGGCTCCCGGCCGAGGTGCTCGCGCGCCGAGTACATGGCGAACGCGCCCCGCCGATAAGCCTGGAACCAGTCGTGGCCGCGCAGCAGCGGGGGGCCGGCCTGCGGCATCGGCGCGAGGTACGCCTCGCGCATGATGCCGAGCAGCTCGTCGAGATGCGCCGCGCCGAAGGTCTCCTCCACCACCCCGAACGCACCGAACCAGGCGAGACTCTCGCTGATGAGCCCGGCGCCGTCCACCGGTGCGGGGACGAACTGGTTTCCCCACCACATGTGCGCCATCTCGTGCGCGAAGACTGCGAACGGAAAGTCGAGGCCGCGCGGATCGGCCTCGGGGCGGAGGAGTGCCATTCCCTCCGAGTACGCGACGAGCCCCGGAAATGCCGTCGCCCCCACGCCCGCGCTCGGCCGCTCCACGGCGCGCACGACCTCGAAAGGATACGGCCCGAGCTCGCGCGTGAAGTAGGCGAGCGAGGCGGCGATGCTGCGGGCGAAGCGCTCCGCATTCCACGGGTGCCCGGGATCGTACAGCACCTCGATCGGGATGCCCTGCCACTCCGAGCGGTGCACCTCGTACTCCGCCGAGAGGATGGCGGCGCTCCGGAGGACCGGCGCGTCGGAGACATACTCGAAGTAGGCGCGGCCGTTCTCGCTCCAGCTCCGGCGCAGCACGCCCGACGTGACCGCGGTCTGGCCTTCCTCGGTCCCGACGACGACGTCCAGCGCCACGCGCTCCCGGCCGGAGAGCTCGTAGCGTCCCGCCTCCTCCTCCGGCGCTCGGCGCGGGCGCGGCGGGAGCCCGCGCTCTCGCCGCAATCGCTCGGCCGGCAGTTCCCGGCTCCGCTGGTAACCGATGGCCGGGAGCCACTCGTCCAGCGCCACGAACGTTCCGTTCTCCACCACCGCGTCCGCCGCGCCGGTGACGGCGAAGCCGCGCGGCGCGTAGCCCACGGTGTACTCGACGGCGATCGAATCGCCTGGCAGGAACGGGGCTTCGAGCACGTAGATGCGGTGGTGGAGCTCGCGGTCCACGACAGCCGCCCGCGCAGGCCGGTTGAACCGCAGCTCGCCCGTCTCGACGCCCGGCTGGGAGGCGATGTGGATCGTGTCCATCGGAGCGCCGGTCCCGTTCAGCAGGAGCCATCGCCCCGCCACCTCGGCCCGGCGCTCCGACGGATGGAGCTCTACGCGCAGCGACTCGCGGAGGAGCGTGGGCTGGGGAACGCCTTCGAACCGTCCGTAGCGCCGCTCGTACTCGGCCAGGCGCTCGATCCGCGCGTCGCGTGGCTGGTAATCGTTGAGGACGTTCGTATTCCAGAAGACGAACCCGCCGAGCCCGCAAACGGCGCCGGCGGCGCCGAGCGTCCCGAGCACCGTGCCGCCGGCGAGGCGCTCGCGTGCCCGGCCCAGCCGCTCGCGCCACGGCAGGTCGATGCCCCGCACCACGAAGAGCCGCGCGACGCACGCGAGGAGCAGGGCCCAGGCGCACCAGTAGGCCTGGACCCAGAGCGACGGCGCGAGCGTCGCGCCGAAGCCGCGAAGCTCGGACCAGGTCCAGACCGGGATTGACTGCCACGCCAGGAGCCCGTGCTCGACACCGAGAAGCGGGGCGAGCGAAGCGATGACGAAGGCGAGGATCGCGGCAAGCCAACCGACGTACTTGCCGCCGGCGATCACCTGCGCGACGATCGCCACGATCGCAATGACGAGGTAGCCGACGAGCTCGAGCCCGAGGAACGTCACGGCATAGAGGCCGAGGTCGATCGCGGGTGCGTCGAGCACCAGCTGTACCACGATGCCGGCCATGACGAGCAGCGCCTGAAAGCCGGCGAGCACCAGCGCGAGACCCAGAAACTTGCCGATGAGGATGGACCAGCCGCCCACCGGCGCGGAACCGGTGAGCGAGGCCAGCCGCAGGTCACGCTCCTTCCAGACGAGCTCGCCGGCATAGAAGATCGCGAGCAGCGGCGCGAGGAGGAGGATCATGGGTGGATCGCCATCCCGCATCATCCCCACCACCGCAGCGGTCGTGGCGTGGAACGGAACACCCATGTGCTCGAGGAACTCGGGGCCGGTGAGCACGCGGAACACGGCGAAGGCGAGGATCACGAGCGCCCCGCGGCTGGTGGCGACGTCGAGGAAGGCGCGGTGCGCGATGGCGAGCGTCTGGCGGACGCGGGTCCGGAAGCCGAAGCGGCGGGTGGCGTGGGGGATCGGGGTGTGGGGCGACCCGATTGCGTCGGGCGCTTCGCGCCCTCGCAATGACGTGGGCGCTTCGCGCGCTCGCAATGACCTCGGCACTTCGGGCTCCCGCAACGACGCTGCCGCTTCGCGCCCGCGTAACGACGTCAGCATCGCGTTCTCTCGCCATGCCCCGACACGCAGCGCCCGCGCAATCAGCGAGCGGCCCGCTGCCGGATGCCCCATGCGGAAGCGCCAGACGGTGAGCGCGAGGGCCGCGAGCGCCACGATCGTCCAGACGACCCGGTTCCAGAGCAGCTCTCCTGCAAACGATACCGGGAGGGCGTTCCGCTGGGCGATCGTCCATCCGGCCGTGAGCCGACGGATGGCGCCGAAGGCAAACGGATCGAGGTGGGCCGGCAGCTCGACCCCCGCGAGGGCCGAGGTGGGCGTCGCGAG
>JBLNHD010000258.1:0-10811 GCA_050268825.1 Gemmatimonadota bacterium | reverse complement strand
GAGCGCCCGGCAGAGCTCGCCGAAGAGCATCCAGGCCACTTCCATCACGCCGTTCGGTACCGAGACGCTCTTTCTCATGGCCGGAACCTATTGCGGCGGAAGAGCGGCGGCAACGTGCGTTGCGGTGCCCAGAGGCGCGGACTATCTTGGACGGACTATCCTATGTGCCGACACCACTTGACCTTCCGCGCGAGAAACCGACCGCTTCGATGAGCATCTGGCGCCGACTCACCGGCAAGGAATCCGCCGACACGCCCAAGCCCCAGCGGCTGGACTACCTGAACGAGGGCCTGGCCCTCGAGCGGCAGGGAGAGTACGAGGCGGCGCTCACGTCGTATCGGCTCGCCTATCGGGACAATCCGACCGACGCGCGCATCCTCATGAACATGGCGATCGCCTTTACGAAGACGGACCGCCCCGAGGATGCCATCCGCCACTATCGCCGGGCGCTCGACATCGACGAGACGCTCGGCGGGGCGCACTACGGGCTCGCATTCCTCCTGATCAAGCGCAACGAGGCGCAGGAGGCGGCGCAGCATCTTCGCGCCTTCCTGTCGCGCCCGCCGAAGGGGCCGGATGCCGAGCGATGGGTCCGCCATGCCGAAGCGGCACTCCGCGAGATCGGCGCGACGCCGGCACCGGAGACGACGTGAGGGGAGGGGGCGGCGGAGAAGGTGGACGCGATGGGGACGGCGGACAGGGCGGACGCGGCGGACACGTGAGAGACATGCGACATCCGGGGCTCCGGAAGCGGCTCGGGTACGTGTTCGCCGTGTCCGCCCTGTCCGCCGGCTCCGCCGCCTGCGCCAACATCGCCGACGACGGCAGCTGGGTGATCGCGCTCGAAGTACAGCAGCCGGTGCCGCCGCTGGTCGAAGTCGGCGACACGATTGCACTCGTGGCCCGCGCACTCGACCGCGACGGGAACCCGGTGGACGTCGCGATCGAATGGCGCACGCCGGATCCGGCGAACATCTTCGTCGAAACGGCAACCGGCCGCATTGCCGGCGTGGCTCCGGGCACGGTCGGCCGCGTGCAGGCCACGCAGGGCTCCCTCGTTTCCGACCTGATCTCGCTGAATGTGGTCGCGCGCGCCGACACGGTCGCGATCGTGCCCGACACGCTCACCGTGGACCCGCTGTCCACCACGTCGGGCCCGCTCGTCTCGCGGGTATCGACGGTCGTCGAGGGCGGATACGTGGCGCTCGCGGGGCGGTCGGTGATCTACGAGATCGTCGAGCCGGTGTTCGGCGATCCTGCGGCACGGACGGTGGAGATCACCGGCTCCCCCACCGGCGCGCTCGTGGACACCGTCGTCACCGGAGGCGACGGTCAGCCCACCACGCCGGTCACGCTCAGCCGCATACCCGGCCTCACCGCGCCCGATACCGTCGAGGTCTCGGTGCGCGTGCTCCGCAGGAGCGGCGCCCTCGTGCCCGGCTCCGGTCAGCGCTTCGTCGTCGCCTTTCAGTAGGCCCGTTCCGCTCCACCCGAGCGAGGGAGGTCATCGGTGGCCCCGCCCCGCACCCTGACCGAACTGTTCTTCGGTTCGATCGACCGGTACCGCGCCAGCCCCGTCGCCCTGCGCGTGAAGCGCGGCGGAGCGTGGATCGAGCTCTCGTACGCCGATCTCCACGAGCGGGTGCAGTCGCTGAGCCTCGGCCTCGCCGAGCTCGGCATCCGCCCGGGCGACCGCGTCGGGATCCTCTCCGAGAACCGGCCCGAGTGGGCCATCGCCGACTACGCCTGCCTCGCCGGCCGCTGCGCCGACGTGCCCGTCTATCCGACGCTCCCCGCCCGGCAGATCGAGTACATCCTCCGCGACTCGGGTGCGGCCGCCCTCTTCGTCTCCACCCGCGAGCAGCTGTCGAAGGTGCTCGAGATCCGCGGGAACCTGCCGGCGCTGCAGCACGTCGTCGTCTTCGACGAAGGGCTGAGCGGCAACGGCGTGCTCGACATGGAGTCGGTCTACGAGCGGGGCCGCGCCGTGGCCGACCGGGCGCCCGCCTGGCGCGAGGCCGCGCTGCGCGCCGAGCCGGACGATCTCGCCACCCTGATCTATACCTCCGGCACCACGGGAGACCCGAAAGGCGTGATGCTCACGCACGGGAACATCACGAGCAACGTGGTGGCGGGGCTCGAGGTGCTTCCGCTCAGCCACGGCGACGAGTGCCTCTCCTTCCTCCCGCTCTCCCACATCTTCGAGCGGATGGCGGGGCACTACTGCATGATGCAGTCGGGGACGCTCATCAACTACGCCTCGAGCATCGAAGCGGTGCCGGCGGAGATGCAGGAGCGGCGCCCTACCGTGGTGCTCTCGGTGCCGCGGCTCTTCGAGAAGATCTACTCGCGCGTGCTGGAGAACGCGCTGAGCGGCTCGGCCGTCAAGAAGCAGATCTTCTTCTGGGCCAAGCGCACGGGCGAGCGGTGGGTCGAGTACCACCTCTCGGGCCGGCCGGTTCCGCGCGGGCTCGCGCTCCGCTATGCCGTGGCCACGCGGCTCGTCTTCTCGAAGCTGCAGCAGCGGGTCGGCGGGCGGCTTCGCTTCTTCGTCTCCGGCGGCGCGCCCCTCTCGGCGGACATCGCGCGCTTCTTCTTCGCGGCGGGGCTGCCGATCCTCGAGGGGTACGGGCTCACGGAAACCTCGCCCGTCATCGCGGTCAACAAGTTCGGCCGCACGCGGCTCGGGACCGTCGGTCCGGCGGTGTCGGGCGTCGAGGTGCGGATCGCGGAGGACGGCGAGATCCTGACGCGCGGTCCGCACGTGATGAAGGGCTACTACCGGAAGCCCGAGGCGACGGCCGAAGTGATCGACGCCGAGGGATGGTTCCACACCGGGGACATCGGCGAGCTCGACTCCGATGGCTTCCTCCGGATCACCGACCGGAAGAAGGACATCATCGTCACGGCCGGGGGGAAGAACATCGCCCCCCAGCCGATCGAGAACCTCGCCAAGACGAGCAAGTTCGTCGCGAACGCCGTGATGATCGGCGACAAGCGCCGCTTCCCCTCGATGCTGGTGGTTCCCAACTTCGAGAAGCTCACGGCCTGGGCCGAGCACAAGAACCTCGTGTTCACCGACGAGGCGTCGCTCGTGGCGCTGCCGGCGGCGCAGGAGAAGATGGAGCGCGAGGTCCGGAAGACGCTGCGCGACCTGGCGCATTTCGAGATGCCGAAGAAGATCCTCCTCCTCCCGCGCGACTTCAGCATCGAGTCGGGCGAGCTCACGCCAAAGCTCAGCGTCCGCCGCCGCGCCGTCGAGAAGAACTACCACCGGCAGATCGAGGCGCTGTACGCCGAGGGTGAGGAGATGCAGCAGGCGGGCTGAGTCGCCTCGGTCCCACATGGTTCGGGATCGGGCGCGGTGTGACATCCGACACGACGCCCCCCGGCCCGCGCCGCGACATTGGCGGACACTCTACCGCGAGGCGGATGTGGGCATCGAGATCATTCTGGGCGTGCTGATCGGCGTGGGCGCGGCGGTCTGGTTCCTGGCGCGGCGCGCCAGACGCCGGCTCTAGTCCGTGCCGCCTGGCCGGCGCTCGACCCAGCCGGGTGTGCCGTCGGCGAGTCGCACGAAGTCAAATGCCAGAAAGCGCCCGAGCACCTCCGCCCGGGCGCTTTCGCTTATGGTATCCACCGGAATCGCGAAGGTGTCGGGTCGCTCGAGCACCTCGGCGCCGGCCGCGGCACTGCCCAGCGGCTCCGCGGGCACGAGCCGGCTCGTGCGGATGAACCCGGTGGAGCGGTCCGGGAGCTCGACGCGGAACCACGCGCCGGTGGCCGCGACGGCGCGCATCACGGTGCCGGCGTCGAGCAGGCGCCCTCCTTCGGCGCCCGGGGCGGCAGCAAGGTCGGCGCGCGCGGAGAGTCGCATCCAGGTGCCCAGCAGCTCGGGATCCGCCGACGGCGGGCCCGCACTCGAATCGGGCGCGACGAGATAGGGCGTGGGATCGACCGCGCCGCGGCCACGGGCATAGATGCCGAAGTGGAGGTGCGGGGGCGTGGTGCGCGCATTGCCCGTGTTGCCCACCAGCCCGAGCGTATCGCCGGCCGTCACGCTCGTTCCCTCGGCCACGAGCTGCGTGTCGAGGTGCGCGTAGTAATGTCCTTCCCCGCGCCCGCGGTCCCGCACCATCACCACGTTGCCCCCGAGCTCGTTCGTACCGACCCAGGTGGCCAGCCCGCCGGCCGCCGCGAGGACTGGCGTGCCGCGCGGCGCGAAGATGTCCACGCCCTCGTGCCGGCGACGGCCCGCATCGCGATCGGCGCCGAACCGGCTGCGGATCGCGCCGGCATCGTGGCCGCTCACCGGAAATCCGAGCGTGGGCTCGAGCGTCACCGCGACTTCGTAGCGGCCGCCGCTCAGCAGCTCGGGCTGGATCACGAGGACGACGACCCCATCACGGCGGACCTCGTGCTCGAGCTCCGCCATGCCGCTGTCGGCGCTTTCGAGATGGCCGAACGCCGTCGAGCCCGCCTCGGGCACTTCGTAGAGATCCACGAAGAGGCGCGCCGCGCGTGCGCCGCGCACGGTGAAGCGCGCCGTCAGCGCCTGCCCGCGCCGCACGGGGACGCGGTAGCCGCGCGCTTCGGCCCGTTCGGGCGCGAAGTATCCTGATTCGTTGAAGGGCGCCGGCAGCACGAGCGCCGAGTCGCGCGCGTAGAGCGCTGCGGCCTTCCAGTCCCGCACCGCCGCCGAGCCGCCGAGTCCCGCCGCATCGAGCGATGCTTCGTACTGCTCCCGGGGAGTGGCGTGCTGGATGGCGTCGCGGATGTCGCCGAGGCAGGCTGCAGTCATTCCGGCGGCCGCCATCGCAGCCGCTCGCAGGATCCGGGCAGAGCGGCCGCGCCGGGTGCGCTGCATCAGATGCGATTCCTCAGCTTGGCGCCGACCCAGCATCCGCCGGCCGACGCGAGGAGCTCGAGGTCGGGAGACGCCGGCGCGTCCCCCTCCCCGACGATGCGAAGCCCCGAGAGGGTGATCCGCAGCGCCTCGGCCACCCAGTGCGGATCGCTGCCGAAGCCCGGCCCGAGGAATACCCCGCGCATCGAGCTCGACCGGAGCGGCACCGTGCTGCCGCGCAGCACGCTGAGCTCATACGCGTCGCGGACGCTGCCCGGCGGGTTCACCGTCACGATCCGGACGCCCGGCACTGCCGCCGCCAGCGCTTCATGCCGCTCGGCCAGGCCGCCGACGACGGCGATGTAGCCGCCCGGTCCCGTCAGCCCGGCGAGCGCTGCCGCCGACTCGCCGTCGAGCGCCGTCGGGGCCACCTGCGCCGGTGCCCCACCGATGTCGAAGACGCCCTGGTCGATGCGATACTCGCGCCCGCAGACCGGGCATCCCAGCATGCCTTCCCGGACCGACCGTTCCTCGATCAGGCCGGGAAGGAGTACGAGGTACTGTTCAGGATGATCCGCAGGACAGCGGAGATGATCCGCGAGCTCGATGAACATCGGACGACTTCCGCGAGCGCCGCGTCAGCGGAACACGACCCAGGTCAGCCGGCCGGCTTCGACCCGCACGCGTCGCCAGACCCGGCGTCCGTCGACGAGGGTGCCGACGACGTAGTCCCCGGGCGGCACGCTCCCGACGGCGAAGTGTTCCTGGTAGAGCGGATGCGGGTGGGCGCGGTCGCGATACGTCTCGGCGAACGAGTAGGGCGTCTCGCGCGGCTCGCTCTTCCGGAGCCCGTAGACGCGTGCGCCCGCCACGGGCTTGCCCGCCGAGTCCCAGACCTGTCCCGCGACGATCCCCATGCCGCGCGCGGGCTCGATCCAGAGCTCGGGATTGGTGGTGTACGGCGGGAAGCGCTGCAGCGAGTCCACGATGAGGTGCACCGAGTCGGTCGGCGACGCGTGCACCTCGAGGTGCAGGTGATCGTTCGTGGCCCGCCCGGTGTGGCCGACTCGGGCAATGAGGGCGCCGGCTTCCACGCGGTCGCCGACGCGCACGGCGAGCTCGTTGTTGTGATAGTACACGGAGTGGATGAACCGCCGCCCGTCGGCGGCGGTGAGCATCGTGTCGTGCCGGATCGCGACCGTGAGCGCGCCTCGCTCGGCGGGCCCGGCATAGACCACCGTCCCGTTGCCGATGGCGCGCACCGGCGTGCCGTCGGGATTGTTGAACTCGATGCCCTGGTGCTGCTGGAAGTTGCCGCCCATGGTCGAGCCGTAGCGGTAGGTCTGGTCGATGAGCGGATTGTCGCGCTCGTCGATCGGGCGGCGGAACCAGGTGGTGCGCGGCGCAGCCGGCGCGGTGGCGCGCGGCGCGGTGCGCGCGGCGCGCGGAATGCAGCTCCAGCTCGACTGCGCGAGATGCAGCCCGCAGCGGCTCATCACATAGGAGCGGCGGCGCAGGAAGACGAGCCCCGGCTCGCCCTCGCGGATCGTTTCGGGCGTGGCCGACCAGCGGCCCCCGGTGGCGTGCAGCGCGACGCCGCCGTGCAGCGTGCGGACCAGCGTGCGGCCGCGCGTGGCCTTCGCGATGCCGAGCACGTACTCACTCGGCAGGAGCACCAGCGCGGTGTCGGCCGGGCCCTTCGCGGCGGGGCCGATGCTGTCGATGAACGCGGTCCAGGTGGCCCCGTTGTCAGTCGTGACCTGAATGCCGTCGGCGGTGGCAACCATCGTGGTGTCGCCGCTCGTCACGATCCCGTCGGGCGTCACGTACTGCCATTCGGGGCCCAGCTGATCGAAGGTCCAGTTCTTCCACGTCCGCCCGCCGTCGGTCGAGAGCCCCCAGCCATTGCCGACGGTGCCGTACCAGATCTCGCCGCCGGGCCCGAAGGCAAAGGCGTGCACGAAGTCCCAGGAGATGGACGTGCCGGTCGTGTCGCTCCGGATCTGCCGCCAGCGGGTCGAATCGGGGGCGAGGTGAAAGATCCCTTCACCGTACGTTCCCACCCACACCCCGCCGTCCCGGTCCTGCCGCGCCGCGAGCACGTGCACGCCCCACCCGCTCGAGTCCGGCAGCGCCGGCAACCGCGGGGGTGCCTGCCGCGCCTGCGCGGCGAGCGCCATCGGAAACGTCGACAAGAGGAGTGCAGTCAGGAATCGCATGCGCATCGGGACTTTGGTGAGACTGTTGTATTGTGAACCACGGAGGCGCGGAGGCGCGGAGCACTACACCGGGGACTTGGGTGTTGTCGGAGTCGACACACGATTCAGATGCTCCGATCGCGGGTAACGCCACCACCACGGCGTCTTCGGCAGCCCCCTCCGCGCCTCCGCGTCTCCGTGGTTCGGAGAAGACAAAGAATCAATATGAGTTGCCGCCGTGCGCGAGGCGCAGGAATTCGTCGCGGGTCTTCGGGTCGTCGCGGAAGCCGCCGCGGAGGGCGCTGGTGACGGTGCGCGAGTTCTGCTTCTCCACGCCCCGCATCATCATGCAGAAGTGCGCCGCCTCGATCACCACGCCGACCCCCTGCGGCTGCAGGATCTCCATGACGGCGTCCGCCACCTGGTCGGTGAGGCGCTCCTGCACCTGCAGCCGCCGGGCGAAGACCTCGACGATGCGCGGGAGCTTCGAGAGGCCGACGATCTTCCCGTCGGGGATGTAGGCGACGTGCGCGCGCCCGAAGAAAGGCAGCAGGTGGTGCTCGCACAGCGAGTAGACCTCGATGTCCCGCACCATGATCATGCTCTGGTGCGATTCCTCGAAGACCGCGTTGCCCACGGCATCCGCCGCCGAGAGGCCGTACCCGCGCGTGAGCCACCGCAGCGACGCCTCGACGCGCGCCGGGGTGCGCCGGAGCCCCTCGCGGTCGGGGTCTTCGCCGATCTCCTCGAGGATCGTTCGGATCTCCCGCGTGAGGCGAAGATGCTCCTTCCCTTCTCCGGCGACATCCGGCAGGGCCTTGTCCGCGGTCACGAGGGGCCGCTCATTCCGCGTAGTCGACATAGTTCCTCGGCGTCTCCCAGAGACGGATGTGCAGCGACAGGCCTGGCGGCAGTGCCGGCGCGAGCTCCCGCCAGCAGACCATCGCGATGTGCTCCGCGGTCGGGACGAGCTCGCGGAACCAGGGCACGTCCACGTTCAGGTTTCGGTGATCGAGCTGCCGCAGCAGCCGCTCCTCGACCAGCTCGTTGAGCCGGCCCAGGTCCATCACATACCCCGAATCGGGATCGATCTCCCCGGCCACGGTCACGTCCAGCTCGTAGTTGTGGCCGTGATAATTCGGGTTGTTGCAGACCCCGAACGTGTCGCGGTTCCACTCGTCGGAGCGGCCCGGATTGTGGAGACGGTGCGCGGCGTTGAAGTGCACGCGCCGCGTCACGGCGCATCGCGGCATGCGAGACCCCGAGTGGAGACCCGTGGAAGATGCCCCGGCCGGGGCTGGAAATGAAGGCGCAGAACGGGGCAGACCGGACCCCGCAGAAACACGAAGCGCGCAGGCCATGGAGCCCGCGCGCAACCGGACGGCGACGGAGAGGATTACTGAAGCCCAATGAGAAAGCTTGGAACCCTCGCCACAACGTCTGCCTTCCCCCGAGGGGCATGGCATCGGCCGCAGTATCTGGGCCCACCATCGGACTTATCGGCTCAGTAACGTGGCTCCCCGTCGTCGCCCGGCGCGTATAAACTAGGAGACGGCGCGCGTTCCGTCAACCGATTTCCGGAGACTCGATGCACTCAGCGTTGCTCGTGGCACTCGCCTCGTTCGTGGCATGGATCGTCTTCGGCTTCGTGCTGCCCGTGGGCGTCGGCGCGGTCCACCTCCTCCTCGCCGTGGCAGCGACGTTCCTCGTGCGGTGGTGGGCGCTCACGCGGTGAGGGGCTCACGCCCCCGCCGCGTCGCACGGTTTCCTCGCTAGATCTCCCAGTTCGACATCACCACCCCATCGGTCCGCTGCTCCGGCCGGTTGCGGAGCGTCATCCGCAGGTCCGTCCAGTGCACCCGGAAGCCGTGGGCGACGAGGGCGAGGTACGCATCCTGGTACGCCGTCTGGCACCGGATCGCGACGCGGCGCACTCGCTCCTGCTCGGCGACGCCCTGCACCAGGTCCACCAGCTCGCTGAACGCCTCCAGATCCCGCGCCACGACCTTGAGGATCCGAAGCTCGTCGCGCGGACGCCCCGCCGCGAGCGCCGCCGAATGCCAGAGCACGAATCCCGTGACCGCCCCGTTGCGGCGCACGAGCGCCGTATCGCCGAGCGCGAGCTCGTGCGTGAGCGCCAGCTCGCGCGTGAAGTCCACCCCGGGCACGAGCGACGCCGTGAGCGCGCGGCACTCGCGGATCCCGGCATCGACGTCCCCCGCGGACAGCCGCTCGACCGGGAACGACGGCGCGTTCGAGAGGTCGCGCACGAGGGTGATGGTCAGCGGACCCGGCACCAGGCCGAGCCGGCTGTAGAACCCGATGTTCTCGACCGTGCGCGGCATCGTCTCCAGGCCGATGGTCGTCGCGCCGTTCGATTCGAGCCAGTCGATGCCGGCCCGGACCATGGCCGTCCCGAGCCCTTCGCTCTGGAGCTCCGGCCGCACCGCGATCGGTCCCATCCAGCCCTCCGTCCCCGAGCGGTGCACCATGTTGAAGCCGGCGATGCCGCCATCGGCGTCACGCCACACCATGGCCCCGTCTCCCGCATCCTCGATCGCGTAGCGCCAGACGAGCGGGTTCAGGTGCGGCACGCGCACGCCGCTGAGGCCATCGCGCGTGTACCGATCGGTGAACGCCTCGGAGAAGACGCGGTTCAGTGCGTCGATGTCGCGGAGTGTCGGCCGCTCGGGCCCGCGGACGCCACGCTCAGGCCGCAAGGTCGTGGCCTCCGGCCGGCTCGTCGCGCACCACGGCGGCCCCGCGCGCCGGATCGAAGCCGACCCGGATGATGCGATCGAAGCCGTCGCGCACCGTATCGATGTGCGTGATGAGGATGACCTGGGGGAACCGGTCGGCGAGTCCGCGCAGGAGCTCGACGACGGCCGCGCGCCGTTCCTCGTCGAGCGACCCGAAGATCTCGTCCAGCACGAGGAGGGACAGCGGCTGGCCGGCCCGCTCGGCGATCATCTGGCTGATCGCGAGGCGGAGCGCCAGGTTCGCGATGTCCTCCTCGCCCCCCGAAATGACGGCCTTGGGGTCCCCGTCGTCGAGGAGCGTGGCCATGTAGTCCTCGTCGAGCTCGAGCTCGGTATAGCGCCCGTTCGTCAGGTCCCGCACGAAGGCCGAAGCGATCTCCGACAGCTCGGGCCGGAGCGTCTGGTTGAGGTCGGTGCGGAGATCGGTGAGCGCGCGGTCGAGCTCCTGGTGGAGCGCGACCTCCCGGGCCAGCTCCTCCGCCTCGCGCCGGCGCGCGGCGATCTCCTCCGCGCGCCGCACGAAGGCCGCCACCGCCTCGACCGCCGAGCCGAGCTCGCTGCGCGCCCGCACCAGCGCAACCTCGGCGGCGCGCCTCCCGCGATCCGCCTCCTGCTCCTCCCGACGCAGCGCCTGGTAGGCCTCGTCGCTGACCGCGATGCGGGCGCGCTCGGCCCGGATCGCCTCGAGCCGCCCGGTCGCTTCGGCAACGGACGCTTCCGCCGCGGCGACGTTCGCCGCGAGCTCGGCCGCCCGTGCCGCCGCGTCGCGCAGCCGTTCGGCCCGGAGGGCAACCGGTTCGAGCGCGCTCATCTCGCGGCGCACCAGCTCGTGACGCGCTGCATCGTATGCTGCCGCCTCGGCGCCGGCCACCGCCTCGAGATCGCGCACCCGCCGCTCGAGCGGCGGCCGCGCTGCCACCAGCGCCGCCCGCTCCGCCGCCTGCGCCTCGACCCTTCCCTGCGCCGAAACGAGGTCAGTGAGCTCCTGCTCGAAGCGGATGCGCTCGC
>JBLNHD010000257.1:0-7487 GCA_050268825.1 Gemmatimonadota bacterium | reverse complement strand
GCGAGAAGCCACCGGAAAGTTGACGCTTTCTGCGGTCACTGCCGCTTTTGGCAACGGTATATGTAGTAAGCGTTTACAGCGGATTTACGGCGACCCCCCCGTTGCGAAAGCGGCGGGAATCGCTAACTTCGGTGGTTAATTGCAGGCAGTTTCCGAGGGGTCAGGTCGTGGTCCACCGCCGGAACGGGCGGTCGCAGGGGAGAGGGGTAGGCTCTTTCAACAGGTCAACCGGGAATCAGGAGGGGACATGAAGGGAATGTTGAAGGGTGTTGCGGCTCTCGCGCTGGCTTCCGCTCTGTTTACCACGAGCGCGCACGCGCAGACGTCGATGCAGTTCGGCATCGGTGGCGGCGCGACGCTCCCGCTCGGCGATTTCGCCGACGCCGCGTCGTCGCTCGGCTTCCACGGGCTCGTCAACGCCGAGTTCCAGCCGGAGAATCTGCCCGTCGGGTTCCGGATCGAGGGCATGTTCAACCGCATCTCGTTCAACGATGATCTTCCGGTCGACGGGAACTATCAGATCATCAGCGGCACGGCGAACGTCGTCTACACGTTCATGACGGCCGAGGAGTCGAAGTTCCACCCCTACCTCATCGGCGGCGGTGGGATGTACAACTTCAAGGCCAACGTGGACGATGCCGACAACGATTCGGAGACCAAGTTCGGCTTCAATGCTGGCGCCGGGTTCAACATGGCCATGGGCGGCGCGGCCGTGTTCATCGAGGGCCGGTTCCATCGCATCTTGATCGGCGATGGCGGCGACGTCAACATGATTCCGATCAGCATCGGCGTCCGCTTCGGCGGCAGCGGGAACTGAAGCACCTCGCACCAGCTCTGACTGCCCCGCCGCAAGGCGGGGCAGTTTTTTTCTGTGAGGGCCCTCATTGACGCCTCCGCACCCGGATTCCTAGCTTGCGAGCCATCCCGGGTTTCCTTTCCGGGGTGTGACACTCGACCTCCTGGGGGACGACATATGCGCAGACCTCTCGTTGGTATCGTGCTGGCGGCAGCGGTCCTGTTCTCGACTCGGCTGGAGGCCCAGGGCGTTCGCTATGGGCTTGGCGGCACAGTGCAATTCTCGCTCGAGGACGACGGCGGCAGCGACTTCGGAATCAGCGGTGTTGTCGATTTCATCCCGTCCGGAAACCTTGGCTTCCGCCTGGATGGCAGCTACCTGTTCCGGGAAGGCGATCAGGACTTCCTCATCAACGGTGACGCGGCGTACCATTTCACGACCTCCTCGGAGACGCTGCATCCCTACGTTCTCGGGGGCGTGAGCATCGCCGGGTTCGACGAGACCGAGTTCGGAATCAATGCCGGTGCCGGCGCCAACTTCCACCGCTCCGGCAGCAGTATCGGCTTTTTCGCCGATCTCCGCTTCAACCGTTTCTTCGACAGCGACGCCAGCGGCCTCCAGCTCATGGGCGGAGTGCGCTTCGGCGACGAGTAACCCGGTCCGGTTCCGTACGAATGCCCCGCGCTGCGGGGCATTCGTATTTTCCGCCCGGCGCCGCGCCAGCATGTTGTGCGATTCGCTTCCGTTTCGTACCTTCGCGTATCACCTCACAGACTCCACTCACGATCCGTCGGCATCGGCGCACCTCTGCGCCTGCGTTGCACGTTGCTGTCCTCCCCAACCTGGACGGTGTGACATGGCTCGATGGTCGAAGCTTCTGGGAATCGTGGGGCTTCTCGCGGTGGCAGCTCCGGTGACGCTTTCGGCGCAGCACCCCCAGGTGAGGCAGGGGTTCTGGATCGGCTTCGGGTTCGGATACGGCTCGCTCGGGCTGAGCGATTGCGACGACTGCGGCCGTGAAGGCGGCCTGTCGGGATTCGTCAAGCTCGGCGGGACGCTCAGCGAGAACTGGCTCCTCGGCTTCGAATCCAACAGCTGGATCGACGAGGAGTTCGACACCACCTTCTCGGTGAGCTCGTCGACGGCGGCAGTCTACTACTATCCGAATCCCGCCGGCGGCCTGCATCTCAAGGGCGGCCTGGGCATCGGCTACATCGACGTCGAGGATATCGGGGACGAGACCGGGCTCGGGTTCATGATCGGTGTGGGGAACGACTTCCGCGTCGGCCGCAACATCTCGATCGTACCGGTGCTCACCTGGTACCTGGGGGATTTCGACGGCGGATCGACCAACGTCCTTTTCCTCGGCGCCGGCGTCACGTTTCATTGAGCTGAGGTCGGACACTGCGAGCGCGGGGGGATGGCCGGGCAGCCATCCCCCCGTTTGCATCGTATGGTCGCGTGCTGCGACCGAATGCGCCCCATCGCGTGCTTCGGATCACGGCGGCGCCCGAACGACGGCCAGATTGCGCCGATGCGCGAGCAATTTGACGCCGCCTGCACAGTCCTGGAGCGGCACTTCGGTTTCCCCCGATTCCGCCCCCTGCAGGGTGCCGTGGTCCGCTCGGTGCTGTCGGGCCGGGACACGCTCGGCATCCTTCCCACCGGCGGCGGCAAATCGGTCTGCTTCCAGGTCCCCGCGGTCTCGCTCGGCGGGTACACCCTCGTGATTTCCCCGCTCATTTCGCTCATGCAGGACCAGGTCGCTTCCGCCCTCGCCCGCGGTATTCCGGCCGTGAGCCTCGCGGGGCCCATGAACCGGGATCAGATCGCCGCGGCGCTCGACACGGTGGCCGGCGGCGGGGCCCGCCTGCTCTATACCTCGCCGGAACGGCTCCAGCGCCTCGTGCCTGAGCTCGAGCGCCGCGCCCTCTTGCCCAGGCTCCTGGCCGTGGATGAGGCGCACTGCATCGCCGAGTGGGGGCATGACTTCCGGCCGAGCTATCGCGGGCTGCGCCGGATGCGATTCCGGCTCGGCCGGCCGCCGGTCGTCGCGCTCACGGGCAGTGCCACGGCGGGCGTACGCGAGGAGATTGCCGCCACGCTCGACCTCGGCGGGCGCCGGCGCGATTTCGACATGCACCTCGGCTCCTTCGACCGGCGAAACCTCTGGTTCGGCGTGCGCGAAGTCGGGAGCGAATCCGAGCGCCTGGAAGCGCTTTTCCAGCTCCTCGCCGCCGACGACACGATGGCCATCGTCTACGCGCCGACGCGCAAGGCCACCGAGGGCATCGCGGGCGCCCTGCGGCATGCCGGGCACCGGGCCGTAGCCTATCACGCCGGCCTCGAGCGCACCGTACGCTCGTATCGGCTCGAGGCCTTCCTGGCGGACGAGGTGGACGTGATCGTCGCGACGTCCGCGTTCGGGATGGGCATCGACAAGCCGACGGTCCGCCTGGTGGTGCACTGGTCGATGCCGCCGACACCCGAGTCGTATTACCAAGAGGCGGGGCGGGCGGGACGGGATGGCGCCTTTGCGCGCTGCGTCCTTCTCTACCGTCGAGGGGACGCTGTCGTTCATCGCCGCCAGCTCGATGTGACCTTTCCGCCGCGACGCACCCTCGAGGACCTCTGGAGCGGGCGGCTCGCGCGCTCGAGAGTGCCGAAGGCCGTCGCCGACTCCGCCGAGCGGCTCCGCGGCGAGCTGCATCCCGAACGGGGCGAGGTGGACTGGCGACCAGTCGACCGGCGCCGCCGGGCGGCCCTGGCGCGGATCGAGGCCGTAGAGCGGTACGCGCGGTCACGAGCCTGCCGGCGCGCGGCAGTCCTCGAATACTTCGGCGAGGCAGCAGGCCCCTGCGCGGGCTGCGACCATTGCGGGCAACGTGGCTCGGCCATCCTTGCCGACCGCGCGACGACCCGCCGCTTCGCGGCACTGCGGCGGGCGGTTGCCCGGGTCGCTGCTCCCTGGCCGGGGGGACTCCTCGACGACGAGACGCTTGCACGCCTCGCGGCGCGGCCCCCGCGGACGCTCGAGGAGCTCGCGGCCGTTCAGGGCGTCGGGGCGCCGCTCGCTGCCCGGTATGGACCGCTCCTCGTCGACGGGCTTCGGGACGAAACCGCGGCGATCGAGGAGGGCCCCGTCGTCTCGGCGCTCTTCGAATGGCGCGCACGCACGGCGGCGGCGCTGGGCATGCCGCCGATCGAGCTGCTCACCGCGCGAGCGATTCGCGCCATCGCCGCCGAGAGCCCGCGTGACGCCGCAACGCTCGCGCGCGTCGGCGGACTGGGCCCGCGCAGAAGGGCAAAGTTCGCCGGGCCCCTCCTCGAAGTGGTCGCTGATGCGAGCCAGCGCGGCGGACCTCCGGCACACCCGCCGGACCCGATGCTGTCGGCACCGCCGTAGGTGGGGAGGATTCCCGCCGCCGCGCCCTCGCGCTGACCAGCCGTCGCGCCGGCTCGCGCTTCCGTTCCGCGTCAGGCTGTGTCCGATCCCTCCCGGGCGAGCCCGCCCGCCTATATTCCCGCGCATGGACACATCGATCTACTTCAATGACCAGCACCATCAGGTGCGCGAAATGGTGCGTGACTTCTCCCGCGCCGAGATCGCACCGGTGGCTCGTGAACTCGACCAGACTTCGACCTTTCCGTGGGAGAACATCCGGAAGATGGGCGAGCTGGGCCTCCTCGGCGTTCCCTGGAGCGAGGAGCTCGGTGGCGCCGGGATGGACCAGCTTTCGTACTACATCACGATCCACGAGATGGCCAAGGTGGACGCGAGCCACGCGCTCACCATCAGCGCGCATACCAATCTCGGAACCTCCCCGATCGTCGAGTTCGGCACGAAGGCGCAGCGGGAGCGATACGTGCCGCTGCTCGCCTCCGGGCAGGTGCTCGGCGGCTTCGGGCTCACGGAACCGGGCGCCGGTAGTGATGCCGGCGGCACGGCATCCACCGCCGAGGACCGGGGGGACCATTATGTCCTCAACGGGTCGAAGGTCTTCATCACGCACGCCGGCGTGGGAGAAATCTTCTCGGTGACGGCGCGGACGAATCCTGGTGCCGGAACCCGGGGGATCACGAGCTTCATCGTCACGAAAGACACGGTCGACCTGGAGAAATGCCGCGAGGTCGGCGTCGGTCACGCGGCGGAACTTCCCAAGACGCCGGGCGTGCGCGCGGGGAAGAAGGAGGACAAGATGGGCTGGCGCGCGAGCGACACGCGCGAGCTCATCTTCGAGAACGCCATCGTTCCGAAGGAGAACCTGCTGGGCGAGCCGGGGAAGGGATTCGTCAATTTCCTCCGCACCCTCGATGCGGGGCGGATCGGGATCGCCGCCCTCTCGCTCGGCATCGCCGAAGGTGCCTACGAGGCAGCGCTCGAGTACGCCGGCCACCGGAAGCAGTTCGGCAAGCCCATCGGAAGCTTCCAGGGGGTGCATTTCCAGCTGGCCGACATGGCGCTCGAGATCGAGGCGGGCACCCACCTGCTGTACCACGCGGCGTGGCTCAAGCAGAACGGGAAGCCGTTCAAGAAGGAAGCAGCGATGGCAAAGCTCTTCTGCTCCGAGCTCGCCATGCGTGCTACCACCAAGGCGGTCCAGATTTTCGGCGGGTACGGCTATACGACGGATTACCCGGTCGAGCGCATGATGCGGGACGCCAAGGTGTGCGAGATCGGCGAGGGCACGAGCGAGATCCAGCGAATGGTCATCGCCCGGCAGATCCTGGGGAACGTGGTGGACTGAGCGGACCCGGTTGTTGCCCTAACCTCCTTTCTAGCATATAATTAGCGCATCAGATGGCGATGCGGCGAGCCGGGACCGGCGGAGCGGTGGCAGCGCTCCTCCCGGCTCGCGGTGCGCCGGGCCCCGCACACTCAAGGACGTCCCCGCGTGAAACGCGAGATCCTCATCAACGGCAGCCAGCGCGAAACGCGCGTGGCCATCCTGGAAGACGACCGTCTCGTCGAGCTCCTCATCGATCGTCCCGATCACCGTCGCACGGTCGGAGACATCTACCTCGGCAAGGTCGAAGCGGTCCTCCCCGGCATCCAAGCGGCATTCGTCGACATCGGCCTCGAGAAGAGCGCCTTCCTGCATGCCTCGGACCTTCTCGAGCCGGATGAGGACGAGGAGCCGGACCCGGACGAGGAAATCGACGAAGGGGCGGAGGCCGAAGCGGCCATCGCGGAAGGGAACTTCGAGGGGGAGTCCGAGGGAGACGCCGAAGAGGGCGAAGGTGGCAGGCCCCGTGGCCGCCGCGGGCGCAACGGTAACGGGGGGCAGGAGGTGCGGCGGCGCGAGGTCTCGCCGCGGCGCCCCGTGCCGAACATCCAGGACATCCTCAAGAAGGGCCAGACCCTTCCGGTCCAGGTCACCAAGGAGCCGATCAGCACCAAGGGCTGCCGCGTCACGGCGCAGATCTCGCTCGCCGGCCGCTTCCTCGTCTACATGCCCTACGGCTCGAAGGTGGGCGTGAGCCGGAAGATCGAGAGCCGGGAGCAGCGGGCGCGGTTGCGCGAAATGGTCTCGAAGCTCCTTCCGAGGGACTCCGGCGGCGTGATCGTCCGGACGGTCGCCGAAGGCGTCACCGAGGAGCATTTCCGGCGTGAGATCGAGTCGCTCCTCAACCTCTGGCGCAAGATCAACCGGAAACAGACCTTCGTCCGTCGCGCGCCGGCCCTGCTGCAGCGGGAGACGAGTCTCACCCGCGGCATCATTCGCGACCTCTTCAGCGCCAAGGTGGACGCGCTGTGGGTGGATTCGAAGGAGCTGTACAACGAGGTCGAGCAGTACCTGCAGCAGGTCGATCCCGAGCTCATCACCCGCGCCCATCTGTATACGGAAGCCACGCCGCTTTTCGACAAGTTCGACATCGAGAACGAGATCCGCGACCTCTTCAAGGCGCGAGTCGAGCTGCCCACCGGCGGCTCGATCATCATCCAGCCCACCGAAGCGCTCGTCTCGATCGACGTCAACACGGGACGCTACACCGGGAAGAAGGACCCGGAGAAGACGATTCTCCGGACCAACCTCGAAGCCGCGCGGGAGATCGCGCGCCAGATCCGGCTGCGGGACATCGGCGGCATCATCGTCTGCGACTTCATCGACATGGAGTCGCGCCAAAACCGGGACAAGGTGCTGCAGGAGCTGCGGACACACCTGGGCCGCGATCGGGCGCGGACGAAGGCCTTCGCCGTGTCGGAGCTGGGCCTGGTCGAGATGACGCGGCAGCGCGTGCGCCCGTCGCTCTGGCACTCGCTCACCCGGGACTGCCCGACCTGCGCCGGCTCGGGCCGCGTCTTCACGCCTGAGGTGGTGGCGCGCCGGCTCGAGCGCTCGCTCAAGCGGGCGGGGCACGAGCATCGGGAGCGGCAGCTGACGGTGCGGGTGCACCCGGAAGTGGCACTCTACCTGCTCGAGGAAGAGCCGCGGCTCCTCAACAATCTCCAGAAGCTCACGAGCCTCGATCTCGACCTGCGCGACGACCCGATGATGCGCCTCGACGAGTTCCGCCTCATGAGCCGGGTGCACTTCTACGCCGAGCCGAACCCGCTCTTCGACAAGTTCGACATCGAGTCGGAGATCCGTGATCTCTTCAAGGCGCGCGTGGAGCTGCCGACCGGCGGCTCGCTCATCGTGCAGCCGACCGAAGCGCTCGTCTCGATCGACGTGAACACCGGGCGCTA
>JBLNHD010000256.1:0-6695 GCA_050268825.1 Gemmatimonadota bacterium | reverse complement strand
GCGCACCTCGGAGGGGATCACCGCGCGCCGCATGCGCTGCGACACGCGGTCGATCACCAGCATCAGGGCAACGAGGAGGAACGGAAGGACGGCGAGCGCCACGACGCCGTGGGACCACCCGCGCCGCCATTCGAGGTCCGCGAGCGGCCCGCCGAGAAATGCGAGCACGTCCAGATCGGGAAGGTTGGCCCCGATCAGCAGCGTCGCATAGCCGAGTGCCGTGCGGCGTGCGAGCCCGCTCTCGGCGAGGGCGGCGCCGGCCAGGGTGTGGCAGACGTTGTCCACGGCTCAGCTGTCGAGTCTGGCGTCCAGCTCCACGGCGACGTTACCCTCGAGGGCGCGCGAGACGGGGCACCCACCCTTGGCGGTCTCGGCGGCGGTGCGGAAGGCGGATTGATCCATGCCGGGAACCGTGCCGCGGACCGTCAGCTTCATCTTCGTGATCTTGAAGCCGCCATCGACCTTTTCGATGGTGCAGGCGGCGCTGGTGCGGATGCGCGTGGGGGCCTTTCCGGCCGCTTCGATCGCACCGGCCAGCGCCATGCTGAGGCAGGCCGCGTGCGCCGCGGCGATGAGCTCCTCCGGGTTGGTGCCCGGGGCGCTCTCGAAACGGGTCGGGAAGTTGTAGTTGCCGGAAAAGGCGCCGCTGCCTGCGGAGAACTCACCGGTGCCGGCCTTGAGCCCACCTTCCCACACGGCCTCGGCTGTGCTGGTCGTCATCTGCTGCTCCCGAAGAATGATGTCGGGGCAAGTTAGGGACCGTCGGTCGCGCGGCGCAACGGCGAGTTGCGCCTGCCACGAGTCAGGGAGAACCTCTTTCGGCATGAAATCCCGCCTCATCGTCCTGTTCCTCGCCAGCGCCGCGGCGGCGTGCGCCGATCGCGATACCGAGCTCGGTCCGGGCACCGCCCTGCGCGACAGCGCCGGCGTCACGATCGTCACGAACCGCGAGCCCTCATGGCATCCGGACTCGATCTGGCGCGTTGGCGACGCGCCGACGTTCGAAGTGGGCGGCCCGGACGGCGTCGCCGTGGGTGAGGTGGTAGGCCTCGTGCGCACCGAGGCCGGCGCGATCGCGGCGGCCGATGGCCGTGCGCAGGTCATCCGGGTCTTCGCGCCGGACGGCCGGCTCGTGCGCTCGGTGGGACGCCGGGGATCGGGCGCCGGCGAGTTCCAGGCGCTGGCCTGGCTCGGCGCGGACGGGGACTCGCTCCTCGCCTTCGACCTGCTGACGCGTCGCGTGACGCTCTTCGGGGCCGGGGGCCGTGTCCGCACCACGCAGCTGCAGTCCCAGGGGCCCGTGCTCACTGCGCCGCTCGGTCGCTTCGACGACGGCACGCTTCTCGTCGTCTCGGGCGGAGCGGTCTTCCCGTTCGCAGGCCGCCAGTGGGAGGCGCGCAGGGATTCGGCGCAGCTGCTCCGCTTCGGCGGCGACGGCGTCGTGCGCGATACCATCGCACGCATCGCATGGGGAGAAACCTTCGGCGTGGCCATCGGCCGCGGGGATAACCGCTTTCTCGCGCCGATGCCACGACCGTTCGGGGCGCGGACCAGTGCCGTTCTCGCGGGCGACACGCTCGTCGTCGGAGAAGCGTCGGGCTACGAGGTCAAGGTGCTCGATGCGAGCGGCAAGCTGCTTCGCCGCATCCGGCGGGCGCACACTCCCGTGCCGGTGACGCCCGAGGCGGTCGTCGCCTACAAGCGCACGGCGCAGCGTCCGGTGAGCAGCCAGGGACTCCAGGCCCGCATCGACTCGGCCCTCGTGTCCGCGCTCGATTCCGCTCCCTTCCCGCCGACGCTGCCTCCCTACGAGCGGGTGCTCGTCGATGGCGATGGGAACATCTGGGTGCTCGAGTACTCGGTGCGCCTCGATCAGCCGGGCCGCTGGAGTGTCTTCTCACGCGAGGGGGTGTGGCTCGGCAACGTCCTCACGCCGATCGGACTGCGGGTGGAAGACATCGGGCCGGACTGGATCCTGGGTGTGTGGCGGGATGCGGAAGGCACCGAGCGCATCAGGATGTACGGCCTGACGCGCCCGGGCGGGGGTGCCGCGTCGCGCTAGGCGTCGCCGCGACCCGAAGCCGACGGCGCGGAGCTGCGCCGGCGGAGGGCAGCGATACCCACGGCAACCGGCAACAGCACGGCCATGCCGGCGAGGTTCGCGCGCGCCGGCGGCAGCGGCGTGCCCGCGCTGGCCACCTGTCTCAGCGCGTCCTCGATGTCCTTCTCCGTCACCTCGCGGCCCCAGGTGTTGCGGCCTTCCGACCGTGTCGGGACGTCGACGGAGTGCACCCGGCCGTCGGCGCCGATCCCGACGAGCGCGGTCGGCCCTTCCTTCCCCCCGACGTTCAACGCCAGCACCCAGGCACCCTCCGAGGGCCACGCCTTCCGGAGCGCATGGACGCCCGGCATGTTCGTGCGCTCGAAGCTGAGGGTGATGGTCTGGCGCTTGCCGTTGACGAGTCCGGTCGCGGTGCCGGTGAGCGGCATCTGCATCGCATTGCCGTGAGGATAGCTCCGCACCAGGAGGAACATGCCGCGTGTGGTCGGGTTGAGCGGGTTGGCAGGGAGCTCGATCGAGATCCAGGGCGGCCCCGCGTGCAGCGGTGCGGCGACGAGCGGGAGGGCGAGCAGGGCGGGAATCAGGAACGCTGTGCGGCGTGGCATCGGAACCTCCGGTTGAAGTACCGCGTGGCGGATGTACCGATGAGATGCCGCCCTAGGGCGCAGGGTTTGGACGGGGCATCTGCTGCCGGAGACTCACATCGCCCTTGAGGGACCGCGCGACGATCCGCGCGCGGCCGTTCCCGAGCCGGTAGTGGACCGCCTTCCCCTTGCCGGGCGAGCCGGACAGCCCGGGAATGCGGTTGATGGTCTTCCCCCCGTACGCGCTCACCTCGACGACCGCGCTCTGCCGTGCCGGAAGGAGGATCTCGATCGGCGCGTCATGCGTCTGCAGGTCGAGGCTCCCGCCCGCTGCCACCGCGCCGTTGAAGATCACGCGTCCTGAAACGCTCTCGAGCCGTCCGGACGAAACGTCCCGTGCACCGAGGACCTGGATCACGCCGGAGACGCTCGTTGCGCTGATCTCGTTCGCCGCCTCTCGCACGGTGATGGCGCCGCCGGCGGTCTTGAGGCGCGTGACGCGTGCCGGTGCGGTGATGTCGAGATTGCCCTCCATCGACTCCGCCACGAGCACGCCGGGCGTGCCGCGCACGGTGATCGCGCCGGTCACGGTGGAGGCTTCGACTTCGCCCGTCACCCCGTCGATGGCGATCGCTGCCGTCGCGCTCTTGACCCAGAGCCTGGCACCCCGCGGCACCCGGATGTCGAGATGCGTCCCTGGCAGGTCCGTGGCCGCGTTCGCCTCGACCACCACCTTCACTCCGCGCTCGCTGCCGCCCATGAGCAGCATGCCGCCTCCCGGCGGGGGACTCCCCATGACCGCGATACTGTCGCGATCCCACCCGCTCACGCGGATCGAGCCGGCCAGGTTGAGGATGCGGATCGACGCGTCGGACGCGGCGGCGAGCCGCCGGTCGGGCGGACGGTCCTGCGCCGCGAGCGGCGTTGCCGAAAGCAGGAAGGTGAGGTACGCCAGGCCCCGTGCGCGCATCAGAGCTCCCTCGCGAGGCGCGTCGCCTGTTCGAGCAGCGCCACCTTCTGCTGGTGGCTCGCCTGCAGGAGCAGCCGGAGGTCGGTGTCGCCGGGATCCGCCTCGAGCGCGGCGCGCGACTCGGCGATGGCCGCGTCGATGATGCGCAGGTTGCGCTCGAGCGTTGCGATCGTCTCCGGCGCGAGGCGGCCGCGCTCGGCGCCGAGGACTGCCGAAAGCGCAGCAGCCTGCTCGATGTAGCCGGCCTCGATCGCCGGAACGCTCGCGACGGTGCCTGACGCCGGCTGGTGGCGCAGGACGAGCACCGTGGCCGCCGACGAGGCCGCCATCAGCACCAGCGCCGCGGCCAGCGCGGGCAGCAGCCGGCGCCGCGGCGCGCGGATGCGCGAGGCGATCCCCGCCCAGACCACCGGAGGCGGCGTCACCTCGCGTGGAAGTCGGGCAACCGGCCCGGCGAGCCGCCGTGCGGCGTCGAGATCGCCGCGGCACGACTCGCACCCGGCAAGGTGCGCCTCGAACGCGGCCAGGTCGTCGCGCGCCAGCCGGCCGGCGGCCGCGTCGTCGATTCGATCGCGCGCGTGGGTGCAGTTCATCGGTCCAATGCCTCCCGCAGCAATCTCCTTGCCCTGAAGAGCTGCGCCTTCGACGTTCCCTCGGCGATCCCCGAGAGCCGGGCGATCTCCTCGTGCGTATACCCCTCGACATCGTGCAGCACGAACACGGTGCGCGCGCCGCGCGGGAGTGCCGCGATGGCGCCTTCCAGGTCTCCCGTGCTTCCGGCAACGGCTTCGCCGGGGCGTTCGAACGCCGCGGGGTCGTCCGTGAAGAGCAGCCGTCTGCCCCGGCGCCAGAGCGAGCGGCGGTCCGCCAGGACCACATTGACCGCCAGGCGATGGAGCCAGGTCCCGAAGGCGCTTTCGCCGCGGAAGGTGGCGAGCCGCTCCCACGCCCGCACGAAGACGTCCTGCGTCAGCTCTTCGGCGCGCGCCTGGTCTCCCTCGAGCCGGAGGCAGAGCGCATGAATCCGCCCCGCGTGGGTGCGGTAGAGCTCCTCGAACGCAGCGGCATCGCCCTGCTGGGCGCGGCGAACGGCGAGGTCGCTCACGGAGCGGACGGGGCGGGCCTCGCCCGCGAGGCCGGCAGATGGAAGCGCTTCAGCATGCACTCCGGTTCGACGCCGACGCCGGCCGGATGGTTTGAACCCGGCGCTGGCGGCGATGCAGGTTCGTACCTAGACTCCACCCCCATGTCCTACTTCGATACGGACAAGCAGCGCGCCGCCGGGGTCATCCTGATCCTCGGCGCTTTCCTCGCGATCGCGCTCTGGCCGTTCGCCAGCGGGCTCATCGGCGCGCTGGTCCTCTATGTGATCTTCGCGCCGGTGTACCGGGAGCTCACGGCCCGGGCGCCCGAAGGCCTTTCCGCGGGGATCGTCATCATCCTGGCCATCCTGCTCGTGGTCCTCCCCGTCGCGTCCATCATTTCGCTGGTGGCGACGCAGGGCCCGGGGATGATCCGCGCCGTCATCGACAGCCCGCTGATCGACCGGCTGATGGAGCTGCGGATCGGGCGGTACAACGTCGGCGAACAGCTCGGCATCCAGTTCCGCAACATCGGCGGCGCGCTGGTGTCGTTCGTCGGCTCCAACGCGCTCGGCATCCTCGGGTCGGCCACCCGGCTCAGCCTCCAGCTGACGGTCGCCTTCTTCGGGCTGTACTACCTGCTCCGATCGCGCCGCCAGGCATGGAAGGGGATGCGGCCGTTCATCCCGTTCTCCTCGGAGAACGCCGACCTGCTGCGGAAGCGGTTCAAGGACGTCACGATCTCGACCCTCATCGGCACCTTCCTCACCGCGGCGGTGCAGGGCGTGCTCATGGGCCTCGGGTTCGTGGTGGTGGGGCTCGCCAACCCGATCTTCTGGGGCGTGATCACCGCGCTCTTCGCGGTGCTTCCGGTGGTCGGGAGCGGGCTCATCTGGATTCCCGGCGCCGTGGTGCTCTTCCTCCAGCAGCGCTACGTGATGGCGCTGCTTCTCGTCCTCTGGGGCATCGTCGTCGTCGGCGGCATCGACAACATCATCCGGCCCTGGGTCTACCGGCGGTACGCGCAGATCCACCCGTTCATCACGGTGATCGGCGCGCTCGCCGGCATCAAGTACTTCGGGATTCTTGGCCTCCTCATCGGACCGCTCGCCATCTCGTACTTCTTCGAGCTGATCCGCATGTACCGCGAGGAGTACCTGCCCCGGGAGCCGGTCGAAGTCGAGCCCGAGCCGCTGGCGGCTCCGCGCCGCCGTCGCCTCAGCTGGCCGACCTTCTCCCGCCCTCCCGAATAGCCGCGGCCCTGCGGGCGCTCAGCGTGCCTGCGCCGGGTTCCGCCGCCTGCTCCACAGGAACACCGGCACGCCCAGCGCGAGAAGGCCTGCGCCGCGCAGGGCATTGCCGGGATTCGAGGAAATCGACCCGATCACGACGTACAGTGCCGCCGCAATGAACAGCGCGGGCAGCACCGGGTGGCCGGGTGCGCGGAAGCCGTCGTACCTCGGCGCCCCGGTCCGCTCCCGCGCCCGGTACACGAAGAGCGCCGCCGCCGTCATTCCGAAGAAGATCCAATCGGCAAAGACCACGTAGTCGAGCAGCGCGCCGTAGCGTCCGCTCTGGACCAGGATGAGCGCCCAGACGCCCTGCAGCACGATGGCGGCGCTCGGCGTCCGGTACCGGGGGTGCAGTTGGGCCAGCCGGGGAATGAAGAGACCGTCGGCCGCCATCGCCTGAATCACGCGCGGCGTCACCAGGATCACGAGATTGAGGAAGCCGAACGTCGAGACGACGATCCCCGCGGTGATCAGCGCGCGTCCACCCTCGCCGACGAGCCGCGTCATGGAATCCGAGGCCGGCGCGTCGCTCGCCGCGAGGCCCGCGGCGCCGAGCGTGGCCAGGTAGGTGTAGTTGGCGAGCAGGTAGACGATGACGACCCCGGTCACGCCGATGATGAGCGCGCGCGGCAGGTTCCGCTCCGGGGCAATGATCTCCTCGGCGATGAAGTTGGTCTGCTGCCATCCCCCGATCGAGAAGAGCAC